>JBEKLF010000145.1:0-21664 GCA_050010335.1 Terriglobia bacterium | reverse complement strand
TAAGACCAGGGGCGCTATCGCGACGCGCTATTATGCCCCAAATGCGGTGGAGAGTGGAAGAAAATCCATGCCGTGCCGAACACGCGAAGCGTCCCCCGCGCCAGCGGGTTCGTTCAAGTCGCCAAGGGTTTACTTATCGCGGAGGGGTCCCCCCCGCCGTTCACGTTGACGAGAACGGCCTCCCCGTGCCAGTGGTGGCGCGGCATCGTTGGAAATTCGGAGAGCAAGTTAGAACCGCCTTGCACGGCTGTTCGCCCAGGCGAAGAGAATCCGCTATCGAAAGTGGTAAGTCGCCTCTCCTGCCCGGTGGGGAAGATCCGTAGCGTCGCAGGTTAGTTTGCGCCGTGGAAAATGTAGAAACTCCAGTGCCGGGCTAGAGCCCGGCGCCACTCCGCTGTGCTACTGGCTGTAGCTCACGCCGCCGCGAGGGCTTCTTCGATGGCCTCCACCAGATGTTCATACTCGAACGGACCATCATGACGTCGGCCATTGATGAAGAATGTTGGCGTGCCATTGACCCCGCTGCGGACTCCGCCGGTAAAATCGGTGCGCACCCTGGCCTGGTATTTCTCTTCTTCCAGAGCCACGCGCAACTCCGCCGGGTCGATTTCCAGTTCTTGGGCGAGTTCCAGATAAAGTTCACCACTCAAGCGGTCCTGATTTTCAAAGAGCAGGTCGTGCATTTCCCAGAATTTCCCTCGAGCGCCGGCAAACTCGGCCGACTCCGCCGCTGACTCTGCATGAGGGTGCATTTCATTCAGCGGAAAATTCCGGAAGACAAAGCGAAGGCGCTTCACAAAGTGCTTCTGGATCCGTTTGACGACGGGATAAGCGCGCCCGCAATGGGGGCATTCATAATCCCCATACTCTACCAGCGTGCATCCGGCGTCGGCATCTCCCTGGATGTGATCCGATGGGCCGACCGATACTTTGAGAGTGCTCATGAAACGCTCCTATTTCGGCAATTGGTCCAGGGCCTCAAGAATCCCGTCGGCGCCGGGGTTCACCGCAACCGGGGATAAGTAGCTCCACGTGATGATGCCGTTCTTGTCGATTACGAAAAGGGCTCGTTCACAAACGCCCTCCGATTTCCGATAGGCCCCGTACCTCTGCGCGACAGCTCCCTTGGGCTCGAAATCGGCCAGGAGAGGAAAGTGCAAGTGCCGATCCTTGGCAAACGCTTCGTGGCACCAGACACCGTCGACCGATATCCCCAAGATCTGCGCTTCGTACTTCTGAAACTCGGAATGAATCTCGTTGTAAAGGCTCATTTGATCGCCGCAAACCGGACTCCAGTCTGCCGGGTAAAAAGCCAGGATGACGGGCTTGCCGCGCAATTCGCTGAGGGAAAGAGTTTGATCGGGAGTGACGTGAAGGGTGAACTCGGGCGCCAGAGTTCCAGGGCTTAAAATCGCAGCCATAACATCCTCCATTCCATGGGTGTACGTCCAATGTAGCGCCGGGCTTTAGCCCGGCACGTGCCGCCCTAAAGGACGGCTCTACGTTCAATGTAGGACAGCACCCGGAAATTCGAAATTCCAGTTATTGGGTTTCCGAGTGGCTTACTGTGCACTCGGGGGTTCTATTTTGAATTGCCCCACCTAACGATTAAAGCATCGTCTGCGGCGGCGTGCCAGCTCAAATTTGGACCCGAACCGCAGGCTGGCCCCCGACGAGTAGGGATCTCCCGCCGGAACTCGTGGTGGCTGCGCGCGAACGGCCATGTTAGACTCGTCCCGTTTTACGATTCATTCATCAAGTCAACGAGATTGGTACATCTGGCGTGACGGCAAGGGCAACAACCCGCCCAAAAACTGGATCTCGATATTCGGCGGCCCGGCGTGGCAGTGGGACGGCCAAACCAACCAGTATTACTACCATTTCTTCTATATGCAGCAGCCTGACCTCAACTGGCGCAACCCCGCGGTCGTCATCAACATGTCGGCCTCGCCGCAGAAGACAAGCTTCAATCTGTTACCGCAGGGACAAAGCGCAGGCTCGGCTAAAACTCTTCTGACGACTCAGGCCTCGCTGAATGATAATTCGTCAATTCAGCAACTGACACTGGAGCCGTTTGCGGTGTACATCGCAAAGGTGAGCAGGTGACGTCCACAATAAACATGCTCACCTGAAGGCCGGCGCTACAGAGATTCCTTGACCGCTTGCGTCACGTCGTGGCGGTCGAGGTAAAGCCGGTAGAGGATGAGGCACAACAGTAGGGCTTCCGCGACGAACAGAAGGGGGGGCCAGTTGTCGCCAATAAAGGTCAGTTGGTGGTCTTGTTTAAGTTGCCAGTTGGCGTACCCGAGCCTGTAAACGACCATGAACCAATGCTCATAGGCAAAATGGAGAAGCACACCCACCGCGAGATCCCAACTGAGCCCCAGGAATAGCAAGAGTCGGAGCGGAGTTGCAAGCGTCTGCCAGGCGGCGGAGACCAAAACCAGGCCCAGCACTATCACCGGCTGGAGGTCCAAGTGCGCATGTCCCCACGGATTTGGTTCTCCCACTACGCTGACTCCAAGAAGCACGGCCCCCGCCACGAACCAGGCCCAGAAGTAGAGCCCGTTTCTATCGGCGACGCGCCTCGCCAGTTTGCCCGCCTGAAGTAGCGCAATGAGCCATCCCACCGATCCCATCGCGAGAAACAGATTGGATTCGTAAACCAGGAAGGAATAATCATGAAGGGCCGGCATTGAGAATTTGAGGTTTCCCGCCGGGTCATTGGCGCGCAAGAAGGAGGGCACCAGCGTGTCGCGGAGATTCCCCCCGATGGTCTGTAAGATCTCGACCGGGCCGCCCCTTCGCGCCTCACTTGCCACCGATTCGCTCGAGGCAAATGTAACATGAGTCCCACAACGAACGATTGACCAACCGAACCAAGTGGACAGTATGAGCACATTCAACGTGAGGAGCCCGGCTATCTCTTTCCAGCGAGGTTTGCGACAGTAACACCAGAGATAATGAGCTACCAGAAGTACCACGTACGGCCCCGTCATGTAGTGCGTGAGAAATCCAATTGAGAGGGCGGCAAAAGCGAAGTGGAGCGAAAGCGGATCACGTTTCCCGAGGAATCGGCAATAAAACCAAAGCCCCAGCAACACATAAGATACGGTTAGCAGCTTGGTCCAGGCATATGTCGCGTTCTCCATTACCGAGGGATTAAGGCACATCACGATCGCGAGGGGAAGCGGTCCAGTCGCCGCTCGCGGCGCCAATTTGCGGAAGAAGAGGCTGGCGGGGAAGAATACCGTCAGATTGAGCAGAAGCGCGGTGACTTGGTAGATGGGATACTCGTCGCCCAATTCGGCCAGGAAGTGCCCGCTCACCAGGTTGAAGAGCGGTGGACGGGCCGGGAGCGCCCACCGGTCGAGAAAGAGGGTGTTGATCGGCAGGTGGTTCACAAAGAACAATGCCCGATGGTAGTGCTCGTACCAGTCGCCCATCCAGTTGGCGCCGGAATAATTCCGGACCATGGCGAGGAGCGCGGCTGTCCAAATCAGCAGGACGCCAAAGCTGAGGAAAAGACGTCTTACTTCCCGCAAAGGAAAAAATAGGCGCAGGTCCCTCCGGCACCACCAAGCGGCCATCAAGCAGCCCGCCGTGAACAACACATGGCAAACCGCAGGTAGTCCTAGAACAAAGAGGAGAAAGGAATACAAGTAGAGAATAAAAATCGAAACCCCGACTGAGCAGGCAGCCTTCTCGGAGGGATCCAAGGGGAGACGCCGCACCAGGAAAAACCCCGGAGCGAACAGGGTGAAAGGCGATTCGACGATGACTAACAGGGCACGGAGCAACAATTTCGTCACAACCCATCGGCGGGCATCAGCCGCCAGACCAACAGCGAGCGGTCGCCTCCCGTCGATTGGCAGACATCTCTCGCCGCGGGAATTTGATTTCAGGCGTCGCGCGGGCTGAGAGTATACAAGCGTTTGTTTTCAAATGACCCATTCAGTGCATCTTCGGTAGTGGGTCAAATTGATGTTGTCGCGGCGAGTTGATCCGACAGCCGACGGACCAAATGGCGGCGTAAAGCCGCCTTGACATCAAATTGGCCCGCAACCGCACCTTCCCGCGCGATGATTCTCCGAACGACGATCTAGATGTCCAAAACCTTGGTGCGAGCGATCACACCGGAAACGATTCCCGCAATGCTGGGAACGACCAGGAACATCCATACCTGCGAGAGGGCTTTGCCGCCCACTAGAAGCGCAGGGCCCAAGCTGCGGGCAGGGTTTACCGAGACTCCGGTGATATTGATTCCAAAGATGTGGATCACCACCAGCGTGATTCCGATCGCCAAGCCGGCCATTTGAGTGGGCGCGCCGCCCTGTGTTGAACCGAGAATGACGATCACGAAAATCAGGGTCGCAACAAATTCAAAGACCATGCCGGCAGAGAGCGAATATCCTGCCTGGTACCCCTCGCCCCACCCATCCTGACCTAAGCCATTGGTGGCAATGCTGTAGCCGCTCAAGAGGCCCTGGGCGATCACCGCCAGAACGCCGGCAGCCGCGATTCCGCCCAGCACCTGGCCAACAATATAGCCGACTAAGTCTTTGGCCGTCATGCGGCCGGCAGTGAAGACTCCCAAACTGACTGCCGGGTTAATGTGACAACCCGAGACAGGGCCGATACCATAGGCCATCGCAATGAGCGCAAACCCGAAGGCAAAGGCGATACCCAGATGGCCCACGGCCTGGCCGGATACCACTGCGGTCCCACAGCCGAAAAGAACTAGCGTAAAGGTACCGATAAACTCCGCCACGTATTTTTTCATATGGCACCCTTAATCCTCTCTGTTGTGCATTAGGTTTGGAAATCTTGCCGTAACCAAAGCCAACCAGAGTGATGTATTGCGACTCTGCGGCTTCTCGACGGCCACCGAGTATACCAAGGTGCGGAGTTCAAGAACAACTCCATCAAGAGGATCGGTGGAGGCGCGTGTATAATCTATCGGTCAGGCTGGGAGCCGGGGAACGGCGATACCCGTTGGTAGGTCTACGCGCGTCGCATTATCAGTTCTTCGTAGCCTCGTGATCCTTTTGCTACTCACTTTCGTCTCGCGGGGATTGAGAGCGCAAGCGCCTCCCGCCCCGGCGGCGACCGCTTTCCAGGCGAGCCAACCCACCTTCAAACTCCAAGTACGAAAAAACGTGGTAGTGGTTCGGGTGGTGGTCAGCGACCCGCACGGTCGCGCAGTGGTCGGCCTTCGTGAAGCGCTGCTGGCGCCGGAAACGGCCTACGTCCTCACCTTCTCACCCGAGAAACTCAAGGAGAACGGAGCATTCCATCCTTTAAATGTCAGACTGTTGAACGGCTACGGCTTTACCGTTCAGGCTCGGAAAGGGTACTTCGCGCCCGGAAAACCAACGACGCCCGAGGAGCAAGCCAAAGACCAGATCCGGGAAGCCGTTTTCAGCCCGGCCAACATTCAGGACTTTCCACTGGAAGTGCGGGCCCAAGCCCGAAAAATTGGTCCAAGCCAAGTGGAGATCACCGTGCAAGGCCGCCTCGACGTGCGCGCACTGTCGTTCAGGAGAGAAGGCGGCCGCAACCTCAACAAGATTATTCTTACCCTCGCGCTGTTTGACACCGACGGCAAATTCGTCTCGGGCAAACAAGAGGACCTTGACTTGGCCCTCCAGGACACGACACTGGCCAACCTCCAGAAGTCCGGGATCGACTTCCGGGCGCGAGTCCTTGTAACGCCCGGCATGTACACGGTGCGATTGGTAGCGCGCGACTCCCACAAGGGCGCGATGGCTGCACTGAGCAGGGTGGTTGAGTATCCACGCTAGGTCACAAGAGGCCCCCTTTACAGGAAACGGAGTGCCTGCCGCCGCTCCGACCGCGTCGCCTATTAGATCCCGTATTTCTTTGCGTAATGTCGGAACGATCGGTAGGACATTTTCAGGAGGTCGGCGGCTTGACTGCGTACCCCCCCGGCGGCTTGCAAGGCGGTTTGCAGGTATTGCTTTTCGATCTGGGAGACCTGGGTTTCAAAGTCGACGCCTTCGGGGGGAATCTGAATCTCCTGCTGGCCGCTCGAGGTGAATCCGCTGACCGACCCGGGAAAGTTGGCCAATTTGATGACTCCGTCGCGTCCATCGCTGACGGCCACCGCGTGCTCGACGGCATTTTCGAGCTCGCGCACATTCCCCGGCCAACTCCAGCGGCGCAAGGCGTCCAAGGCCTCGGAATCAAAATCACTCAGCGACTTCCCCATCTGGAGCGCGAACTTCCGCAGGAAGTGCCGTGCCAAAGGTTCGATATCGCTGGGACGTTCCCGCAGAGGCGGAACATGAATGGGGATGACGCTGACTCGGTAAAAAAAATCCTCGCGAAACTGGCCATTTGCGACCATCTTCTTCAGGTCGCGGTTTGTGGAAGCGATCAAGCGCACATCAACGGACACGTCCATGGCGCCGCCCAGGGGACGGACGCTTCTTTCCTGGAGAACCCGCAGCAATTTGACTTGCATGGTCTGGCTGGTTTCGCCAATTTCGTCGAGAAAGAGCGTGCCCCCATTCGCCGATTCAATGATCCCCTTGCGGTTGGATTCGGCGCCGGTAAATGATCCCTTGAGGTACCCGAACAGTTCGCTCTCCAGTAACGTTTCAGGAAAGGCTCCGCAGTTAATCGAAACGAAGGGTTTTTCCCGGCGTAGGCTGGCCTCGTGGATGTAACGGGCTACCAACTCCTTGCCCGTGCCGCTTTCGCCGGTAATCAGCACCGTGCTGGTGGTCGGCGCCACGGTGCGCACCATTTCCAGAATGGATTCAATGGACCGGCTGTGCCCAACGATATTGTGCGCGGCAAAAACCCGCAAGAGCTCGCGGCGAAGGCGCAGGTTTTCCTCGCGCAGAGCCATCTCCTCGAGCGCCCGTTCGACCGTCAGGTGGAGTTCCTCCACCAAGGTGTCGGTCTTGACGACATAGCGGTAAGCTCCCAGGTTCAGCGCTTGGATGGCCGTGGTCATGGTGGGTACAGCGGTGATGAGGATGAACCCCGCAGGGTTATGCGTTTCGTGAGCGTATTGCAACAATTCGATACCCGTCAGGTCAGGCATGCGGATATCAGAGATGATCAAGTCGTAGACTTGCGATTCGATCTTCTTCTTGGCAGCTTGGCCGCTCGAAACCGTTTCCACCAAGTGGCCTTTCTTGCGAAAGGCGATTTCCAAGACCTGGCAAAGCGATCTTTCGTCATCGACAATCAGCAATCGTGCCATTCCATGGTCCCCATTCCGGAAATTCAACGGAAATCGCTCAGAGCCTGATCTGTCTCCGCCTTTGTGGGTAACGCCGGCAGAGCTTCGCGGGGCAAATCTATCACGAATCGAGCCCCTTTTCCCGGCTGAGAATCTACCTGGATGGATCCCTGATGTGCCCGGATGATCTGGTAAACCAACGCCAGACCCAGACCCGTCCCCTCACTAAAACCTGATTGAAACGGCTCAAAGACCTTGTCCAGTTGAACCGACGTAAAGCCGATCCCGGTGTCACCCAGGACGACGCGAACTCGCTTGCCCACTTCTTCCGCCTGGGCGGTCAGCGTTCCCCCCTCGGGCATGGCTTTCAGGGAGTTGTCGCAAATATTCCAAAAGACCTGCCGGAGCTTGTCGGCGTCAGCCAACATGTTTACCGGGCGGCGGGGAAGTTTGCGATCGATGTGAATCGCAGGACTGAAAAGGGGATGATGTTCAACCATCAACAAAGTTTCCTCGAGCAGGTTGACCACATCCACCCGATGAAACTCGAAGCGCTGGTCGCGGGCATAAAGAAGGAAATCGGACGCCAGTTTGTTTAGCCGCTCGGACTCACGGCTCACAATGGTAATCAGCTTCGCTTGATCTTCATCCAGTTCACTGATCGATTGCAATAACTTCACCGACCCTGCGATCGAGGCCAGAGGATTGCGAATTTCGTGGGCAATGCCCGCCGCCATGCGGCCCAGCGTCGCCATGCGGTCCTTGGTTCGGTACTCCGCTTCCCGCCGTTTCTCCTCCGTAAGATCCTGGAAATTGTAAACGTACCCTACCCCCCCGATCGTCGGCACCATCAAGGGGGACAAGGAAACGCCGATGATGCGGGGCCCAGTTCGCGGATGCAAGTAGGTTATCTCCTGGCGCGTCAGGGGCAAAGCCGCTCCGGGGCTGGAAAAATGGTCATCTGCCAAACCGCGAAAAACAACGTCGACGGGGCCACCGCGCAATTCGTCGAATTGGCGGCCCAAGATTTCCGCCCCGGCAGGGTTTAACTCCGTGATCGCTCCCTCCAGGTCCGTGCTCAGCAATCCTTCGCGCATGCTCTGGATAATGTTTTCATTCTTGGCTTGCAAGCTCGCCACCTGCCCGCTCTTATCGCGCAACTCGCGGCCGGCCTTGCGCAAACTTTCCGCCAAATAACTGGAGAGGTAAGCCACGGCGAAAAATCCGAATAAGCTGGCGCCAATTTTCACCTGAAGTGCCTTCATCAGATCCGGCGTCAACATCGAGGTTGTCGCCAAGTACTGCAGCGCCCGGAATTTCAACTGCAGTTCGGGGTACATACTGGGAAGATAGACAAGCTCGATCATCGCCCCCATGAAAACAAAGCTGACCGCCGCCACCAGAAAGGCGCGCCCCCGCGTCAGGAGAATGCTCGCCAGGATAATGGCTACCAGATAAAGGGAAAAGTAGTTGCTCTCCAGGTCGCCGGTTACATGAACGATGCCGGTGATTACGACGATGTCGGAGAAAATCTGAAGGTAAGCTTGCAAAAGGTAATCGCGGCTGAGTTGATTGTAAATCAGAAAAAACAGGCTGACGATGTACCACAAAATACACGCAACACCCAAAGAACGGATGGAGCCAATGTGACCGGGATCGGTCAACTGGTGAATGGAATAGTCAATGGCAAAGACAAAAGTGATGATGACGAAACGGATCTTGATGACCCAGGGGAGCCATTCCTTGATTTCATCGGTGAAGATCATAAAGGGGCCGAAACTCGAGAGTCGAAATTCGAAACTCGCCGCCGGCCTCGCGAGTTTCGAGTTTCGAATTTCTCGTTTCGATGCGTCAGCCCGCCAGTTTTCCAATCAAGCTGAACAGCGGGAGGTACATGGAAATGACCACCCCGCCTACGACCACTCCCAGGACGAGGATGATCATCGGTTCCATGGCGGTCAGCAAATCGCCCACGGCGGCGTCCACTTCATCCTCGTAAAAGTCCGCCACCTTGCCCAGCATGGAATCCAAAGCGCCAGTCTGCTCGCCGACGCCGATCATTTGCACGACCATATTGGGAAAGACGCCGGTTTCGCGCAAGGGGTCCACAATCGTCCGGCCGGTCTCGATGGCTTTGCGGACGGTCAGGATCGCTTCTTCAATAACCGCGTTGCCGGAGGTGCGAGCGGTGATATCCATAGCTTCGAGCATAGGAACGCCGCTGGTAATCAGCGTGCCGAGCGTGCGGGTAAAACGCGCCACGGCAATTTTTCTCATCAGACTTCCCAGCAACGGGAGTTTTAAGATGATCCTATCAATCATCATGCGGCCGCTGGGAGTTGCGTAATACCTCTTCAACCCATACAAGGCGAGGGCGCCGAATATAATCAAGGGGAGCGCAAACGTCGCAATGGCATTGCTGAGCCCTATCACGATGCGTGTGGGCAGGGGCAAGTCCACCCCTAGGCCGGCAAACAGCGTGGCGAAAATGGGAACCACCTTCCAGAGCAGCAGGAAGATCACGCCGCCCGCAATGAGCACCACGGCGACGGGATAGATCAGCGCGGACTGCACGGCGCGCTTGAGTTTGACCGCTTTTTCAATGTAACCCGAGAGGCGTTGCAAAATGGTGTCGAGAATACCGCCGGTCTCACCCGCTTCCACCATGTTGCAGTACAGGGTGTCATAGATCTTGGGATACAACCGCAGACCATTGGCAAGAGTGGAACCCGCTTCAACGGACGATCGCACTTCCGTCAACGCCTTCGCGAAGGCTTTGTTTTCCTGCTGCGTGGCAAGGATTTCCAGGCACTGCACGAGGGGTAAGCCGGCATCAATCATGACGGAAAACTGCCTGGTAAAAATGGCCAATTCCTTGGGTTTAACTTTCCCCACCATTTTAGGCTTGGGGATGGCAATCTCCTTGCCTTTTTCCACAATGCGGATTGGATTGAGCTGTTCGCGGCGGAGGACAGCATCCAGCGACTCACGATTGGGCGCGTTGCGCCTGCCTACAACCGTCTCGCCCCTGCGTCCAGTGGCTCGATATTCAAATTCGGGCATCGTTTCACCTCAATGAGTTGCGCTTCACTTCTGCCACGCCCTCCTCCCTTCCCGGCTCTGCGGCCGGGTGACGAGAGTAACCATCAATGCTTGGCAGGAGCGTAAGGAGTAGGCGGACGTTGAGGGGCCCCGCCGGTCGCGCCACCACGGTTGATCATATCCTGGAGCTCGTCCTGATTGCTAGAGCGCGCCAAAGCCGTCTCCAGGGTAATAGCCTTCTGCATAAAATTTGCAAAAAGCGACTGGTTAAATGTTTGCATCCCGAACTTATCCTGGCCCGATTGCATGGATGAGTAAATCTGGTGAATCTTATCCTCGCGAATCAGGTTGCGAATGGCAGGGTTGGGAATCAGGATTTCCATGGCCATGACCCGCCCCCGTCCATCGGACCTCGGCAGGAGAGCTTGGCAAAGAATGCCCTCCAGGACCAGGGACAGTTGCGCGCGAATCTGCGATTGTTGGTGCGAGGGAAACACATCGATAATACGGTTGATGGTGGACGACGCTGAATTGGTGTGCAGAGTGCCAAACGTTAAGTGGCCGGTTTCCGCAATCCGCAAAGCCGATTCGATGGTTTCCAGGTCGCGCATCTCCCCGATCAACACCACGTCCGGGTCTTCGCGAAGAGCGGCGCGCAGTGCGTCGGCGAAGGAATGTGTGTCAGAGTGGATTTCCCGCTGGTTCACCAGGCATTT
Organism: Terriglobia bacterium; assembly: GCA_050010335.1. Lineage (GTDB taxonomy): Bacteria > Acidobacteriota > Terriglobia > UBA7540 > UBA7540 > Bog-366. The sequence continues at coordinate 10,690 of JBEKLF010000145.1, read as the reverse complement.
CTTGTGGGGATGGATAAACTCGATCGGGTCTTCGATGGTCAACATGTGCTCGTAGCGGGTTTCGTTGATCAAGTCGAGCATCGTGGCCAGGGTGGTGGACTTCCCGCTGCCCGTAGGACCCGTCACCAGGATTAGGCCACGGGGCTTTTCGCAAAGTTTGCGCAGCACGGCGGGCAGTTTAAGCTGATCGAAGGTCTTGATCTCGAACGGGATCACGCGGAATACCCCGGCCGTCGCCCCGCGCTGGTTGAACAGGTTGCCGCGAAATCGCGCGATGTTCTTAATGCCAAAGGAAAAATCAAGTTCGAGGCCCTCCTCAAATCGGTGCTTCTGAGCGTCGGTCAGAATGCTGTAAGCAAGTTGCTTGGTTTCCGCGGGTCCCAGCGGTGGAACATCGTCCAACGGCTTCAGCTCGCCGTGCACACGGATGCGCGGCGGCGAATTGGTGGTGATGTGGAGGTCAGAACCTCCCGAATCAACCATCCGCTTCAGCAATTCACTGAGGGTCGGTAGAGCCATCCCTTTAACGCTCCTTCTTTGCGCCACCCTGTCCTCGTCGCCAGGACAGGTTAGAGCACGGTCTCCCGAAAGACTTCTTCCAAGGTCGTCATCCCCGCCGCGCACTTGATCAATCCGCTGCGGCGTAAACTGATCATCCCCTGCTCGATGGCCTTCTTGCGCAATTCCAACGCCGAGGCGCCCACCAGAATCAGCTCGCGAAGCTCGTCGGTGATTTCCAGCACCTCATAAAGGCCCACGCGCCCTTTGTACCCCTTGTTGCCGCAGCTGGAGCACCCGGCGCCTTTGTATACTTTCGTGGTCTTAGCCTCTTCCGGCGTGAAGCCCGCGTCAATGAGCAATTGGGGAGAAATGTTCTCCGGCGTCCTGCAATCCTGGCAAATCTTCCGCGCCAGCCGCTGTGCGCAGATCAGGTGGACGGAAGTGGCCACCAGAAAAGGCTCGATGCCCATGTTCATCAAGCGCGAAATAGTGGAAGGGGCGTCGTTCGTGTGCAGGGTCGAGAGCACCAAGTGGCCTGTCAGCGCCGCTTTGATGGCAATTTCCGCTGTCTCGAAATCACGGATTTCGCCCACCAGGATGATGTTGGGATCCTGTCGCAGAAACGAGCGCAACGCCGCCGCAAAATTCAGCCCGATCTGCTCCTTCATTTGCACCTGATTGATTCCGTGCAGTTGGAATTCCACCGGGTCTTCCGCGGTGATGATGTTGGTGTCGGGCTTATTGAGCTGGGAGATGGAGGAATAGAGAGTGTTGGTCTTGCCGCTGCCCGTCGGCCCGGTTACCAGCACCATCCCGTAAGGCTTGAAAATCGCCTTGGTAAACTTGTCGAGCGAAGCCTGCTCAAACCCCAGCTTGGTCATGTCGAGCCGCAGGTTTTCTTTATCCAGCAACCGCATGACAATTTTTTCGCCGTGCAAGGTAGGGAGCACCGAAACGCGAAAATCGAGCGCCTTCTTCTTGCCGTCCTTTATCATCTTGATCATGATGCGGCCATCTTGGGGTAGCCGCTTTTCCGAAATATCCAACTTTGCCATGATCTTGACGCGGCTGATAAGGGCGTCGCGCAGTTTAAAGGGAGGGGTCATCATCGCCTGGAGAACGCCATCAATGCGGTAACGAATACGATATTCCTTTTCGTAAGGCTCCATGTGGATATCGCTGGCCCCGCGCTTCACCGCATCCGTTAAAATATAGTTAACCAGTTTGATGACCGGCGCTTCCTCCGCCGCCTTCTCCAGTTGCTCCAGGTTCAGAGTTGCATCATCGTCCGCCTCCAACTCCAGGCTTTCCGTTTGCCCCTCGTCGATGAAGTTGACGATCTCCTCCAACTCTTTCTTGCGTTCCTGCTCTTCGACGCTGCCGTAATGCTTCTTGATGGCTTCCAGAATGGCGGCTTCCGAGGCCACCACAGGTTCAATATTGAACCCCGTCATGAACTTGATGTCGTCCATGGCGAAGACGTTGGTGGGATCCACCATGGCGAGCGTCAACGACGATCCCACCCGGCTGAGCGGCAGCACTTGGTACTTGGTCGCCGTATCCATGGGGATTAATCTGGTAACGTTAGGGTCAACCTCAAAATAGGCGAGATTAATTGAGGGAACACCATACTGGCGGGAGAGGACCGCCGTCACCTCATCGTCGTTCAGGAATCCCAGTTTGACCAGGGAATTGCCTAATCTTCCCCCGTTCGCCTTCTGATGGTCAAGTGCCTGCTTGAGTTGATCAGGGGTAATCAGGTTTTCTTTGAGAAGAATTTCCCCGAGCTTGCCTGCCATTCACGTACCCCCATGCTCTCCGGACATCCGCTGCGCACTCGACGACACTCCCACCCCCAATCGTGACTTCAGGGCAAGTTGCTGAAAGTCACGTGTTTATAGGCATCCTAAGGAACATCCATCAAGTTGTCAAGGCGATTCCCTATGACCCTTGCCTTCCGCCGAGCCTCTGGCTGCAGCCCCAGCCGCTCGCCCGCCGAGCTCGGCGACATGTGGATGTTCCAGTTAGCCAAGTTTGCCATTCCCTGTAGGCTTGGGCATGGACCACGAATGCGGGAATCCACTCCTCAGGCGCGCCGTCGGACGGGGTTCCCGCTTTCGCGGGGATGCTCCTTGTTTCGAAAGGCAATCCATCCCCAGTGACACCAGCACTCTCACAAGATCCCTCCTCGGAATTTAAATCACATTGTGATATAATTATCCTTTATGAAACGCCCAACACCCTCAGATGATTCACCTTCATCACGGCTCGAAGCGCTGCGACGTTTGGCGTGGTTTCGCTACCGGGTTCGGTGCTTCCAGCGATTCAGCGAGCGCGTGTCGCGGGCGCACGGCATCACTCCCCAACAGCACCAGCTCCTCCTGGGAGTGGCCGGCTACACGGGCCGCGGTTGGGCCACTATTTCCGAGCTCGCCGAGTTCTTGCAGGGACGCCACAACGCGGTGGTAGGGCTGGTTCAGCGCGCGGAGGAACGCGGGCTGGTGCGCAAGGTTCAAGGCGAAAAGGACCGCCGCTTCGTCAAGGTTCATCTGACGCGCCGCGGCTTTACGATTCTCGACAGGATTTCGCGAAAGAACATCACCGAGCTCCGGGCTCTCCAATTCGAGATCATGAAATCTCCCCAGCCCCGGCCCCGTGATATTCCCGCTGCTCAGGGCACATGAAAAGCAGTGGCAAGTGAAAAGTGACCAGCGGGTGTAGCAGACCTGTTCTGTAGGTCCGCGGCTCTTCCCCCATGGGCAAGGAAAAGCTGCGGACCTACAGAACAGGTCCGCGCTACGCCTGCTGATGGCGAGGCCTGAATGGATCAATCACCAATCACCAATCGGAAATCACAAATGGCCACCTCCCGTTGGTTCAAGGAATTCGGCACGGCTCTTGACCCCGACATTCTCACCACCTCCGCTTGCGCGCTTCTGGTGGGCTTCATCGGCGGTTTGGTGGCGCAGGGTCTGCTGGAACTGATCTATCTTTTCACCAACATTTTCTTTTATGGGAAGTGGTCCTTCACCATGACCTTCCCGGTCCACCACCATCTGGGTGCTTGGGTGATCCTGATCCCGCCCATTGGCGGGCTCGTGGTCGGGGTCATGATTCATTTTTGGGAGCCTACCCTGAAGGGCCACGGCATTCCGGAGGCCATGGAGGCCGTGCTCATCGGCAAGAGCAATGTCCGTATGCGTGTGGGCATTCTCAAACCGCTGGCCACGGCGTTCGCCATCGGCACGGGGGGACCGTTTGGCGCCGAAGGTCCCATCATCCAAACCGGAGCGGCCTTCGGCTCGATTTTCGCGCAACTGACCCACTTTACGCCCTACCAGCGGCGGGTGTTGTTGGCCGCCGGCGCTGCCGCTGGCATGGCCGCCACGTTTGTTGCGCCCCTGGCGGGAATCCTGGTGGCCATCGAACTTCTTCTTTTCGAGTTTCGCGCGCGCTCCTTCATCCCCGTGGCGATCTCATCCGCCGTTGCCACCGCCGTGGCTGTGCATTTCCGTGGTTGGGCGCCGCTGTTCCCTACCCCTGCGTTCGCACTAGCCAGCATGCAGGAACTCTGGCTCTTCGCCTTGATGGGAATCATCATGGGGCTGATTGCCCTCGCCATGATCCGGGTGCTTTTCTTTCTGGAAGCAGCCTTTGACCGCTTCCCTCTGAAGCCTGCGGCCATTTGGGCGCCCGCCGCCGGAGCCCTGCTGCTCGGCCTGATTGGTTATTTCTATCCCCAAGTCTTCGGGACGGGGTACGACACCATTCGCGACATGCTGAACGATCGGTTGAGCACGCAGAGTTTGTTGGGGATTTCCGCTGCCAAGTTCGCGGCGCTGGTGCTCTCACTGGGATCGGGGACCACGGGTGGCGTGTTTGCACCCTCACTGATAGTGGGGGGAGGAGTGGGAGCGGTGTACGCCCAGGTATGACATCACTTCCTTCCTCACCTGGTGAGCGACCCCGCGCTCTACGCGCTGGTGGCCATGGCCGCGGTGTTTGCCGGCATCGCGCGCGCGCCCTTCACTTCCATCATCTTCCTTTTCGAGCTCAGCCGGAATCCCAATGCCCTGCTTCCGCTTTTGGTCTGCTGCATGGTGTCCGACGGCTTCGTGCGCCTCTTCAGCGCGGAATCCATCATGACCGGCAAACTTATCAAGCGCGGATTGATCGTGCGGCAGGACTATACGGTTCCGGTGCTTATGCGAGGGCGCATCGAGGAGGTCATGCGCAAGGATTTCACCGTGATCAAAGCCGATGACAGTGTTCAGGGGGTGGTGCGCGAAGTCTCACCTGAACAAGCGGGCGTGATCGCTGTCACCGAGCGCGATGGCAGCCTTGCCGGCATCATCGAAGCCCACAACCTCTTGAAGGGTTTCGACACCAATCCGATAGTGCGCGAGATTATGAGCCAGGATTACGTCTCCGCGCGCACGGGCGAAACCGTGGACCAGGTCACGCGCGACATGGTGATCCATAACGTCGAAAATATCGTGGTGGTCGATGGCGAGGCAAAACCTATCGGAGTGGCCCGCGCCGCCGATATCCTGCGACTCAGACGTTGGGTGATTGAAGAGGAAGGCTTGGGAAATCAGCCGGTGCGCGCCAAGGCTTCCCTGCCCCGCACCGCCGACGCCAACGCATCTTCGTCCAGCGGCGGATAGCGGCGAGGCTTCAATCCAAGCAGCGCTGGCCACAACCGGCGATGCACAAAGGTCACCTTGCCCCCACGAGCCGGCACACCAGCACCTGACTTGAGTCACAAACGGCTTCGAACACCCGGTACATCTCGCGGGACTTTGGGTGCCCCCACCAACTCCCGCGGATGGGCTCACCCGCAAGAGCTTCCGCCAGGTTCGGAACGGCGCCTCGCGCAGACATGAGCACAACCCCATGCTTCTTAACAAAGGCCAAAGCCTCTCGTTCGTTCACTGAAATCTGCCTTTCTGAGCGGGTCACCACGGTGGCCCCGCAGCGACCCATCCTGACAGCGGGTTATTCTCATGCCCGGCGGCCAGCTTAGCGTGCAGGTTTCTTGGGCTCGTAGATGGTTACGGGGCGTTTGGGTTGTTCGTCGACCTGGAGTTGGAAAATATCCGGCCGTGCGTAATGGCCGACAACATCCAGGTCGTACTTGCCACGGATAATCTGCCCGCGATCGATGTCGGCAATCAGAATCGTTTCGTCTTCCATGTTAGGCCCGGCAAGAAAATTCCCGAAAGGATCGACAATACAACTGCCGCCGCGCGTGACCACTGCATCGGGATCATGGCCATAAACGGCATCGTAATCATCCGGGAAGTCGCGCCGGCGGTTGAATTGATTGCAGGAAAGAACGAAGCAGCGGCCCTCGATGGCGATGTGGCGCATGGAAGCCGCCCAGGAGTCGCGGGCGTCGGCGGTGGGCGCGCAATAGATCTCGATGCCCTTCGCGTACATCGCCGCTCGCATCAGTGGCAGGTAGTTTTCCCAACAGATCACCGCGCCCAACTTTCCCAGCGGAGTCTCGAACACCGGCAGGGTGGAACCGTCGCCAAAGCCCCACACCAGGCGCTCCGATCCCGTGGGCATGACCTTGCGATGTTTGCCGAGAAAGCTGCCGTCGGGAGCGAAAAACAAGATCGTGCAGTACAGAGTGCCACCATCCCGCTCGACGACACCGATGACCAGATAAATGTGGTTGTTTCGCGCTGCCCGGCCAAGCTCATCAACGGCTGGACCGGGCACGTCCACGCTGCTCTCCCAATATCGACGAAAATCCTCGCGCCCTTTATCCGACCGCGAACCCACGACCGCGCCGAAGTCCAACCCCCGGGGATAGCCCGAGACAAACGCCTCCGGGAACAGCACCAATTGGGCGCCGGCGCGAGCGGCGTCGCGCGTCAGGGCGTGAACCTTCTCCAAGGTGCGCTTGCGATCGAAAGCGACAGAGGCCGCCTGGGCAACGGCAAGCTTGATCCGCTGGGTGCCGAGTGCCGGTTTCTTTTCGTTGCGCGCTGTGCGCTTCATAGTTCAGAAAACACTGATCCGCAGATTTAATAGGGCAATATACACGGATTCTGGAAGCGAAGGAAGAACAAGTACCGCCTTCACCGTGGCCACTCGACGCAAAACAGGATGCCACAAACGCCAAGATAAGAATTGACCGGCGAAGAGAAGATTCACCACGGAGGCACGGAGAGCACCTGCTTCATCACGCTCTCTTCGCCGACTCACATCCCGGACGAACTCACCCCTGAACGCCTCCGCGAGCCAGAAGTGTGGTAGGATATTCCTACGGAGGGTTTGGTATGCCAGCAAGCGCCAAAGCAACGGCGGCAGAGTTTGTGGGTAACACGAAGATCGGTGAGAAGGGACAACTGACGATCCCCAAGCAGTTCCGAGATGATCTCGACATTGCTGCCGGGGCGCCCTTTGCCTTGTTGCGAGTCGGGAACGGTCTGATTCTCCTTCCCGAGCATCAGCGCTTCGAGCAGTTGTGCGAGCGGGTCACGTCCGTTCTTACCCATTTGGGCGTGAAACCTGAAGAGTTGTTGGCAACACTGCCGCAAGCACGGAAACGCGTGTTTACCCGCCATTACGGCGCTCTGATCTCGAAGGGAAACGGGCGCCGGCAGCCAGGAAAGCGCGTCCACCCGTGACGCGCCCACGGTGGATTCGCTTCTTCCTGGACTCCAACGTCCTGACCGGCGGCATTGTCTCTCCATGGGGGCTGGATAAAGCGGTCCTCTCACTTTGCGCGGCGGGCATTAGCAGGCTGGTTCTGGCCGAGGTGGTGCGCGAGGAAGTTGAGGAAAACCTCCTACTCCACGCAGGGAGACTCAGCCCCGCAGATGCCGATCAGATCATCGAAGACTATCACCGCCTGATTACGCTGTGTGACCCTGAACGGGTGCCCTATCCGGACGCCGATCGCGTGCGTGCCAGTCGCCATTTGATTCGCCATGCCGCCGACGTTCCGGTGCTCCTTTCTGCTTTAGATTGCCGGCCTAACTGGCTCCTGACCCATAACACAAAACACTTCAGCGAAATGGTGGCAAAGCGAACCGGGCTTCGAATTTCCACACCGAGCGGATTCTTCCGAACCTTCGCCGCCTTGCTTCTGTAAGCAGAGCCACGGTCACTCCTTTTGTAGCCGTGGGCCTTGCCGTCGATGATGAACCCACGGTCAATTCCCAAAACGAAATGATCGTGATGGCCACCCCCGGGTCACACAACCTCACCCGCCGTCCGGACTGCAATCTCTGCGCTTGAAGCTTTCCACCTTGCACAACTCGATCACCAACCACAGGGCGTCGCTAACGGGTCTTTCACTCTTGCCCTTTGCCTTTTGATTTTGTTTTGCGGCTCCGCCGCGTTGCTCCACCCCTCAGGCCACTTGCCTGCGCGCGCTGAAGGTCAAAGTGGAGCCGGATACTTCAGGTTGGAAATCCTTAAAGCCGGAAGCGGTCAAATACTCGTCCATCTCAGGAAGTTCGAACACGTGAAGACCGTAATCGCTGCGAAGCCACTCACGCACACGGGGGAATTTCAGGATGCCTTCACGGCCTGGCGTGAACGTATAGACGGCAAGAACAGCGCCGGGCTTCATGACGCGCGCCATCTCGCGCAAAGCCGTCACGGTGTTGGCAAAGAGATGGAGCGAGCCGCAACAGATCGTGGCGTCGAAGAGGCCGTCTTCGAAGGGAAGGGCCTCGACTCTTGCCCGGGCAAAGTGCACGTTGGGAATGCTTTCCTTTGCTGTATAAGTTGCGGCTTGCCGAAGCATTCCCATGGACACGTCGATCCCGAACACCTCCTTCGAGGGCGACGCAACCCTCCGGCCAAAGGTGCCGGGGCCGCAGGCGATATCCAGCACCCGGCCCTCGGTCGCTTGGACCTTCTGAGATATGTTGCGGACCAGTTGGGGAAGCGATGGGCTGCGAAATCCCCCGTAAACATTCAGGATGATCGGATACCACAACCTCGTCTCGTAAATGCGAGCCATCCGATCGATGAAGCGCATTCTCCTCAGCACCGCGTCTTTGCTTTGCGAAAGCTCTTCAAGAATGAAGTCGGGGATACCTTCGCGGATGGGGTAGGCTTGGGAACAGGTGGGACAGCGGAGCACACCCTCTTCCTGGCGCAAGCGGCGCTTGCACGCGGAGCACGCGTAGATTGCGAGTTCGCTGGCTACGGATGTGTCAGCAACCATGTTCAGGCTCCTAAGCCGCATTTCCCTTTTCGGCCTCGAAGACGGCACCATAGTACACCCGTCTTCCTTGTTCGCGGCACGGTGAAATAATCCCGGGAAGAGCAAAAGCATTTCCCGCAAAGGCGCAAAGTCGCAGAGGGCGCAACGAGAACAAAGCCGTTGTTCTTCGCGACTCTTTGCGCCTTGGCGTCTTGGCGTGAGATTGTCTATTCATTCATGACATCGAAAGCCATGGGGGAGACGAGCGCGACAAGAAATGAGCCCTCGCAGAGGCGACAGAAATAATCCAGCACTGCGAGCGCGGACCGGCATCGAAGGTCCGCGGATTTTCGCGCCAGCGCGGATAGCGTGCGGTTCGCGAACCGCGCCTCCGGCAATCCTCGACCACACGCTATTTAGAGTGCTGCCCAGGAACAATCCCAGATGATTGGCCCGCCCCTAAAGAACCGTAGCGCGGACCTGTTATGTAGGCCCGCGGCTCGTCCTCGACCGGCGGAGAAAAGCAGCGGACCTTGCGGAGCAGGTCCGCGCTTGCTCACACCGCGCAGGTACGCCCGACGCCTGATCGATGAGAATATCTCGACTTGGCAAGACATCGCAGCTAACAACACTTGTCACCCTGGAACGCTTTCTTCCCTTCCAGGCAGATGACGGGAACCGCAACCAGCGCGGCGGCGGGGTCTATCCAGCGAATATGAAGCACCGCATTGAGGACCAAGCCGGCAAGGGTTATGCCGGCAAGGTAGGCACAGGTTGCGGACTGCACTGCGTCGGCGCCTAATGCCGCGTTGCGGGCCGTCTTTCCGGCTTTTCGCTTCGCCGAACTCAGCGCGGGCATGACGACGAGCGCGGCTAGGGTGACGCCCATGCCGATCCAACTTGAGTCGGGCCGCACATGCTGCCACAGCGCGAGGGCGGAGCTCATGGTGATGACCGCAGCGAGCACGAAGAGAAGAATGCCCGCGAGCCTCGTGGCGCGAGCTGTGCTCAGAGGAAAGCGTGGGAGGAATTGCAGGAGCACCACGAGCGCCGACAAGAGTTCGATCAGGCTATCGGCACCAAAGGCCAGAAGCACGGGGCTCCACGCGCGCCATGCAGAAAAGAGAGCAAGGGCGCACTCAACCACCATCCAGATCAGCGTGACCACCTGCAACCGCACAATCTGGCGCGATATTTCGCCGGAAGTTCCTGCGCATCCCGAGGCGTGGGTCAATGTCCCGCGTCCTGGCTTCCCTGTATGCCGTCTACAGTTACCCGTCTGCCGTGTTTCTCCTACGCCCATTTCTTTCCGAGAGCGCCCAAGTCGGCCCTGGCCAAATCCTCGGGGAGCATGACTGGATGAACCTCCACGTCGGCGTTGAACGTGAGGAACCACGGCTCGGCAACGGCCGGAATCTGCAAGGTGTCTTCCATGTGGATAATCAGCAGCCCGCTGCGGCGGCCGCCGAGTTCTGTAAAGTAGGCTGCCTCCGGCTTCAGTTCGTCAAGAATACGCTTCATTTTCGCTGAGACACTGCCGTCTTTCACAAAGGTGTTAAAAGGCTCGATCGGGAACGTAACGCGGAGAAGTATTCGCATATATGCCTCCTTCAAGGCGTGAATGGGTTGCGTGAGTTTGTCTTAGATTGGGACAAGAAGCCCGGCAGTTAATATTACCATAGAATGACAGCCTTTGGACTGCGTGGCGCAAGGGCTGACGAGTGTCAGTTTGGTTTCTTGTAGCAAGTGTAGCGCGGACCTGTTCTGTAGGTCCGCAGCTTTTCCGCTTCCGATTCTCGCGAACAATTTACGCGGGACGCCACAAGGAGGCCGTAGTGAACCAAGCAGGCGAACCTTTGCGGGCACGAAGAGCCGCGGACCTACCCAACAAGTCTGATTGGATAACGGCATCGGCTCCGGTCCGGTAGACTTGGAAGTGCTCAACGACCAAGGCGAGCCGGGAAAGGAGCCGAAGCCATGCAGCATTTTATCGGATGTGACGTGCACACGCGC
>JBEKLF010000144.1:0-21702 GCA_050010335.1 Terriglobia bacterium | reverse complement strand
CCGGCTCGCGGCCAACCGTTCCAGCTCTTGCCGATCCTCCGGACCACAACTAACTGCGGGCGCAGTTCTTGGCATGCGCCCTTTATATCATATATCGCTTATCAGTGCAACTAAGCACTAGCAATCACCGTCAAGTAGGCGCGCACTGCGCTTTCCGGAGGCCTACGCCCTTGCTCCCAATCTTGGAGCGAGCGTGGGCACTGCGAAACCCGCTGTTGAGCCCCGACGCGCCTGAATCCACGCGCCCCCGGTGTCAAGCAGAAGATTATGGTAAAGATAAGCTCTCCCAAGCGGGCTGGGAAGCAGAATTCTCAGAAGGGGCTCGCCATGCCGTGCCCCTTCTGCATTCACGCCTTTCTGAACCAACTTGAGACGCTCCTGAGAGCTGAAAACTGAGAACTGAAAAACTTCCCTTCCTCGCCCTCGCAAAACCCTCTTTGAGATTCCCTCATCCTTCCCTTCCTTCCTGCCGAAATAAGATGTGATTAATGAAGGCACGGCCTTCAGGAGAGGATTGAGACCTGTTGCAGAGCCAAGTTTGGGGGAACGGTGCAATTCAGAGTAGAGGCGGCTTCTCGCCGCGAAATGGCGAGATAAACTCGCCGCTACAACGCCAAACCTAACTGCTGCCGGGTTTTGCCTCTCCCAGAAACGCTAGTAGGGCCGAAGAGCGTTCAGCCCTCGGAAAAGGTGCGAAGATGCGAGTCCTCATAGCAGAAGACGACAAACCGGTGGCCAGTTTCGTACAAAAGGGACTGGAAGCCGAGCAGTACGCCGTGGACATTGCGCAGGACGGTGATGAGGCGCAGTTCATGGTCGGCCAAATTGAATATGACGTGGCGGTCCTCGACTTGACCCTGCCGCGGGTCGATGGTTTGGAGGTGCTCAAGCACATCCGCGAAACCAAGCCGGCTTTGCCCGTCCTCATTCTGACCGGTCGCAACCGCGTGGAAGACCGCGTAAAGGGGTTGGACTTGGGGGCCGACGACTACTTGACCAAACCTTTCTCCTTCACGGAACTCTCCGCCCGGGTTCGAGCCCTCCTGCGGCGGGCAACGATCCCTGCGGAGATCATGCTGCGGGTAGGAGACTTGGAATTGAATCGCGTCGAGCGGGTCGTAAAGCGCGCCGGCAACGCCATCGAACTTACGCCCAAAGAATTTTCCTTGCTTGAGTACCTGATGCGAAATGTCGGCCGCTGCGTGACCCGCGCCATGATTATCGAACACGTCTGGAATCTTTCCTTCGATACCATGACCAACGTGGTGGATGTTTACATCAACTACCTGCGAAAAAAGGTGGATCAGGCCTTCGAGCACAAACTGATTCACACGGTTCGAGGCGTTGGTTATCAAATTGGGGAAGAGGCCTGAGAAAATCAAGAAGGCAGTGGGCAGTACGCAGTAGGCAGTCGCCAATTGGCAGCAATCGGAAATCCGGCGATCGGGCGGACATTTTAGCGGGCAACGCTCGTGGGGTGGCAAAATGGAAGAAAAGCATCAATTGTTAAATCATGGAAAGCCGGCGGGAGAAACTGAACCGGGGATAGCAGAAGGCCGTTCTTGTTCACGCGATCAACCGATCACCCGATCACCCGATCCACAGATCTGTTCCCCCGATCATCCGATCGCCCGTTCACCCGGCTCCAAGGACTGCCGCGAATGCCTCGGGGCGTTGGCTCATCGCCTGGCTCAGACCATGACCGCCCTGCGCGGCGGCATCGAGTTGGGGCTGATGGGAAAACGCTCGGCGGCGGATTACCGGTCCTTGCTCGAACAATCACTTCAACTCGCCGACACCATGGCGCAGTTGATTGTATCGCTGCGCGATCTCGGTGAGTCGGGCGCACCGGGAGGGACCCCCCAACCCGTCCTCCTGGAGGCCGCGGCCGCAGAGGTTCTGGCAGAAATGGAGGGTCTGGCGCAATCCCGCGAACTCCATCTGCAACTCAAGACAGAAGGAACCGTGAAGGTTCTCGCCAACCCGGAACGCGTTGGCGATGTGCTCCAGAGTTTGCTGGCCTGGGTCATCCAGAACAGCGCCGGTGGGGGCGTCATCGTCCTGGAACTCTCTGTGGCGGAAGGGGAAGCCCGCTTGGTCCTGTCGCCCTCGCGACAAGACTTGCAGTACTTACAGGTCAAAATACTTGAGGATATCACGAGTCCTGGTCTGCTCTTTTCTCATGCCGCTAAAAACGGCGCCTTGGGATGGGTTATCAATCAACGCCTAGTCGACGGGCTGGGAGGCAAACTTGAAATCCTGAGCGACGTTCCGGAGGCCGGGTGCATTCGCGTGCGATTTCCTTTGGCGCCCGCAACCTGAAGTGGGGAATCTTTCATGAGGTCTTTCTTTTGTCCAGAGCGCCCTTTACCCCTCTCCGTCGTCTGACGGACTGGAGAAAGAACCGGTTGCGATCCACCTTCGACCCAATGGGAGAGCTGGGGGTGACCCACAACTTTTGCTGGACACCGGAGTGCTAATGCTGCTGATGCCAAATCGAGCCCCAGGGGCGGACTACCTGCGCCCAGGCCAACGGCCCATAAGCGCTCATTTAATGGTGTCGGGATCGTCCGAAGCCGCGGCAGCGGCGACATAATGTGGCCTACGGCGCAAGCCGTGGGATCACGCAGACGGAGGGGGACGTGAGCCACGATAGTGGCGGCAGAAAAACCCTGCTCATTCGGTCGTGATTATGTCGCCGGGGCTTGAGAGGCATTCCTGCTTTCCTTTTTCCCCACGGCTTCTGTCGTGGGCCACATTATGTCGCCCGCCAAGGCGAGCTCTCGGGCACGTCCAGCCCTTATGTGAACGCTTATGGGCCGCCGGCGTGGGCTTTGGTAGGTCGCTTCGTCGGGGCTGAATGCGCGCCCCCCCGGTGTCCAGCAAAAGAAGCAGGACACGTTCAGTTGGGGGAGAGGGTGTGCCGTTGCATCGGGACAGGTGAGGGGGTCGCCCATGAACAAATAGAGATGAAATCTCCTTAACCCCTTGAAGTGAACCGTATTGAGGCTAGAAGAATTTAATCCTGGGCTAATCCCCCTCTAAGAGTGTCATGGCAAAAGTAAAGCTAGCCCAACGAGGAAATGATGACCACCAGCGCCCTCAATGATGCCCGCAAGACCCACCTTTCCACGATCGTCGCCAGCCCGAATTCCTTTTTCCGCAAGCGCGTCTTGCAGCAATTGGCCGCGCGTAACTGCTTCGCTGACGAGGTTTGCGGCGGCGCGGAGGCTCTCGCCTTAATCGAACAAGGAACCTGTCAAAGGCTGCTGCTCGATCAAATCCTGCTTGACTTAGAGGTGGAGGAGCTTGTGGGCATGATCCGCACTCACCACCCGCAGGTTGAGGTTCTCGTGCTTGACTCGCAGGGGGACTTGGGTGCCGCGGGAAGCAACCTGGGGGCGTACCCAGACCCGAGTGAAACGTTCCGCCTGCTCCAGAATTCCCGCGAGCCGCGTATTCCCACCGAGCTTCCCCGCCCGCTTGAGCGCCCCGCGCCTCGTTCGGCAGAGCCCATAGACGAAATCGAAGCCCTGCCCGGCATGACGGGCCGTAGTCCATCCCTGCGCCGAGTGTACCGCCTGGCCCGGTTGGTGGCCCCACGCCAAACCACCGTCCTGCTGACGGGCGAGACCGGAACCGGCAAGGAGTTGGTGGCGCGGGCTTTACATGCCCTGAGCCTGCGGCGGGGCCGGCCGTTCGTGGTCATCAACTGCGCGGCGATCCCCGAGCCTTTACTGGAGGCCGAGCTGTTCGGCTATAACCGCGGGGCGTTCACCGGAGCCTTCCAGTCCCGCGTTGGGCGCATTCAAATGGCGCAAGGCGGCACTGTGCTTCTCGACGAAGTTGGCGACCTGCCTCTCTCCATGCAAGCTAAGCTCTTACGTTTCTTGCAGGAAGGCGAAGTCCAGCGCCTGGGCAGTTCCGACACTTTGCGTGTCGACGCGCGAGTTATTGCCGCCACCAACGCCAGCCTTCCTCACCGGGTCAAGGAAGGACGCTTCCGCGATGACCTTTATTACCGGCTTGGGGTGTTTCCCATTGAGATCGACCCCTTGCGCCTTCGCCGCGAGGACATCGCGCCCCTCAGCGAGGGTTTCCTCGAGTTCTTCTCCCAGGAAGCAAACGTGTCCGCGAAGACTTTTTCAACGTCGGCGGCAAGAGCCCTCGAACAGTATTCGTGGCCAGGGAATGTCCGCGAGCTGCGGCAGGTCATTGAGCGGGCCTTCATCCTGGCCGAGGAACAACACGAGCTTCTGCCCGAACATCTCCCGTGGGGGACATCAGAATCATAGCGGGCTCCAATCGATGGTCCACCAAGACACCGAGGCACACAGAAAAACAGAAGTTGGAAAGCTGGAGTCGAGGAGGGGTCGACTTCCGCTTTGCGCGGCGCTCCTGTTGTTCTTTGGTGACTTTGTGTCTGGGCGGTAGCCCCCAAGGCTGTTAGATAGATTTAAGAACCGTGGGTTGAAGTTGGCACCGCCCGTGCTTCCGAGGTTTGTTGCCATGCAGACTTTGCCCGCAGATCGGCAAAAAAAGCTCGTTCCTCCGGTTGGGCCCGCACGCTCCGCACGGCGTGCCTTGACGGCCGCCTTTGCTTCCTTTACCCAGACGGCCGGGGCTCTCGAAACAACTTACACAAAGCTGCAAGCGGAGGTCGGGCGGTTGCGTGTCGAACTCGAAGACAAGAATCGCAGCTTGGCGCAAAGCCTGGAAGAGAACCAGCGAATGCGCACTTACTTGGCCAAAATCGTGGAGGGCTTGCCCTGCGGAGTGTTGGTCTTCGACAGTGAAATGAATTTGCGCATGCTCAACCCCGCGGCGGGCCGGTTGCTGGATGCCGGCAGCGAAGAGTCCCGCCCGCCGGAAGCTTCCGTGCCCCGCCTGGTGGGATCTTTGCTCGCCGCGCTCCCCCGGGACGAATTCAACCACGAACAGGAGTGGGTTGTGGAGGGTTCCGAAGGCGAGCGGACGGTCGGGGTGACGCGTGCCTGTTTCCGGGCGCAAGGCAGGGGCGATGACTCTATTCTCATCCTGCGCGACTTGACGGAGTCCAAGCAACTTGAACGCGAACGTGAAGTTTCACGCCGCACGCAGGCGTTGGCAGAGGTTGCGACTCTGCTCGCCCACGAGATTCGAAACCCCCTGGGGAGTCTCGAACTCTTTGCAGGACTCCTGGCGGATGCTCTGGCGGACCAGGCGGAGCTCCAACCCTGGATCAATCACGTCCAGGCCGGCCTACGGACGTTGGCTGCGACGGTAAACAACGTTCTGCATTTTCACAGCCAGTCCGCGGCGCAACTTCTTCCCGTGGATCTCCTTCGACTTGTAGGGCAGACGGTGGAATTCCTCCGACCCCTGGCGCGGCAGAAGGAAATGCAGATCGACTGGCACGCGACCACGGACAAAGTGTCCGTCCTTGCCGACCCGTCGCGACTCCAGCAGGCATTTTTCAATTTGGCGCTGAATGCTTTCCGGTCAATGAAACCCGGCGGCATACTCACCATAAGCGTCAAAGCGCACGCTGGCGGACCACATCCCACTGTTGCGGTGGCCTTTGCGGATCAGGGATCCGGGATCCGCGCGGAGAATTTGGAAAAGGTATTTGAACCGGGATTCACCACCCAATGCGGCAGCCCGGGGCTGGGTTTGGCGGTGACTCGAAAGGTAATCGAGCAACACGGCGGCTCGATTCGGGTGGAAAGCTGGGAGGGTCAGGGAACGACGTTTACGCTTGAGCTTCCAATTGGGTGCTAGGCGCAACGTGTCAGGAGAAGGCGAAGCCAGAAAAACGAAAGTCGCAAGATGTGCATTGAATTTCGAGTTCCGGATTTCGAGGTTCGACTCTGAAGGGAATCAAGGAATGAATCAAGTTCTGGTTGTTGATGACGAAGCGGCCATGCGAGTAGCCCTGGAGGCGAATTTCCGCCGTCAAGGGTGGAAAGTGACGACGGCTGGGGGAACCAGTGAGGCGCTGGAGCGATTCCGCCTGGCCCCTTGCCCGCTGGTGGTTACCGATATGCGGATGCCGGATGGCGACGGGCTGCGGGTTATGCAGGGCGTACGCGCATTGGCGCCGGAAACAGCAGTGATCTTTCTCACCGCCTTCGCTAATGTGCCGGAGGCCGTCAATGCCATGCGGGAAGGCGCATGCGATTACCTGGTCAAGCCGATCTCCTTCGAGCAATTAAAGGAAGCGGCGGCGCGCGTCCTCGGCGCGCGGGTGAGCAGGAGCCCGGCGTCAAACAACGGGGAATTCATCGGTAGCTCGATGGTGACCCAACGCCTGATCGAGCGCGCCCGGCAAGTGGCGCGCACCGATGCCGACATTCTCATGGAGGCGGAGAGCGGCACGGGCAAAGAACTGCTCGCCCGGCTGGTGCATCGCTCCAGCCCGCGAAGCCAGCGCCCCTTTGTAGCGGTCAACTGCGCAGGGTTTCCCGACACGCTGCTGGAGAGCGAGTTGTTCGGGCACGTGCGCGGCGCCTTCACCGGTGCGATGACGTCCAAGGCGGGGAAATTTGAACTGGCCCACACGGGCACGCTGCTGCTGGATGAGATTGCCGAGATGCCCCTCAGCCTTCAGCCGAAGCTGTTGCGCGTGCTTCAGGAGCGGGAAATCGACCGGTTGGGCGACACGCGCCCTCTGCCCATCGATGTGCGGGTGATTGCCACCACCAACCGACCCTTGGGAGCACTGGTGGCGGAAGGGAAATTTCGCGCCGACTTGTTCTTCCGGCTCAACGTAATTCCTCTTACCCTTCCTCCCTTGCGGGAACGGCGCGAAGACATTCCGGACCTGGTGAACCACTTCGTGCGCAGATACGCGCCAGCCTCCCGCTCGAGCGTCGTACGGTTCTCGCCGGAACTCCTGGAGCGGCTCCAAGCTTACGAATGGCCCGGCAACGTGCGCGAGCTCGAAAACTTTGTTCGCCGCGCATTGGTGCTTGCTCCCGGCCCTGCCGTGGGGTTGGAACTTCTTCCCGAAGCTGGTTTTCAGAATGACGACCGTACTTTAGGGGGGATTGAGCCGGGGCTGACCTTGCGCGAGCTTGAGCGCACTCTTCTGGAAAAAACCCTGGATGCGACTGGAGGCAATCGCACCCGCGCCGCAGGAATGCTGGGCATCAGTCTGCGTACGGTGCGCAACAAGATTCGCGAATTTGGCTTGCCTCCCCGGAGGACAGCATGAATTGGATTGAAACACCCAGCATGGAACGTCTGGAGCATTACCTGGATCTGGTGACGTTTCGCCATGAATTGATTTCCAGCAATCTGGCGAACGTCGATACCCCGGGATATCGGACCCAGGACGTCGACTTTGAGGGTGAGATGCGGCGCGCCGAGCAACGCCTCGCGGGTAATCCGTTCGCGCCCCATGTGCAGCAGGTTAAGGGCCTGATCGAGCGCCCGGACGGCAATAACGTGAGCTTGGAACGTGAGACCCTGGCTCTGGCACGGGTTCAACTTCAGTACAAAGCCGGTGTGGAGTTGCTTCGCAACGAAATCCACATGCTCCAGTCGGCCATCAACGAAGGGAAATAATGCCATGAACCTTTTTGGAGTCCTTGATATCAATTCATCCGCCCTGACCGCGGAGCGCGAGCGCGCCGAAGTGACGGCCAGCAATATGGCGAATGCTGAGACCACGCACACACCCGGCGGTGGCCCCTACAAGAAACAATTGGTCGTGTTCGGGACGGAGCAGGCCGGCCGGGGAGAGTTTGCCCTTACCTTGGCGAGCCTCACCGATCTGCACGCGCGGGGCGTAAAAGTGGAGAAGGTAGTTCAGGACAAGGCCCCCGCTGTGCGCCGGTACGAGCCCGGCCATCCGGATGCTGACGCCGACGGGTACGTATCTTACCCGAACATCAATCCCGTGGAAGAAATGGTGAACTTGATGGGGTCCGCCCAGGCATACCAGCTGAACGTAGGTGCGGTGCAGGCCACCAAAGCCATGATTTCGGAGACGATTCAAATTCTCACGTAGCGCCGCCGTATAGGGCGGCACGTGCCGGGCTGAGGCCCGGCGTCACTCGTGAAGGCACCGCAGGAGGTACACGGCTGTGGGCAACCCAATTTCAGGTCTGCCACAAATCGACTGGGGAAACGTGCAACTGGACGTTCGCCAACCTTCCGGCGACTGCTCGGAATTCTTCCAGACGCTGGAAGGGGCCATGGATAAGGTCCAGGAGATGCAATCTGGGGCGGACCAGCAGGTGGCCAGTGTGCTGCAAGGGAACGGGCAGGATCTCCACTCGACCCTGGTGGCCGTGGAAAAGGCGGACCTCTCGTTCCAATTGATGATGCAGGTGCGCAACAAGATCGTGCAGGCGTACCAAACAATTTCCCAGATGCAGTTTTAGCATTTAGCTCTCGATTTCAGCGATCACCGAAGGTCGCCCGGCTTAAGTTCTAGCCGATAAATGAAAATTGAAAGCTGACGGCCGAGAGCTGATGGCTGAGGGCTATAGATGGCCTTGGACGCGGAGCAAGCAACCAAACAAATCGCTGCCTTCGTGCGGGGCCTCACCTTGCGACAGAAGATCACGATGGCAGTGGGGGCTGCCGCTGTGGCGGGAACCATCTGGGTGTTGGTCACCCTGCTGGATAAGGCCGATTACAAACCGCTTTACTCCGGACTGTCTCCGAGTGATGCGCAGTCTTTGTCGCATCGGCTGTCGGAAAAGAACATTCCTTTTGAGTTGGCGAGCGACGGGACCAGCATCCTGGTTCCCGCCGACCAATTGGACAAAGCGCGTCTCGATTTGGCTGCGGAAGGGTTGCCGCAGAGCGGACGGCTGGGGTTTGAGCTATTCGACAAGCCGAATTGGGCGGGCAGCGACTTTGCGGAAAAGGTGAACTATCAACGGGCTCTGGAAGGCGAACTCGAGCGAACCATTCAAACCCTGGGGGAAATTGAGTCGGCGCGGGTCCATCTAGTGCTACCCCAAGAATCACTCTTCACCGAGCAGGAGCGCGAGGCCAAGGCGTCGGTAGTCATTAAGCTTCGCGGTGGGCATCTGGGCGACGAAGCCCAAGAAGCTATCACTCACCTAGTGGCCAGTGCCGTGGACAACCTGAAGCCCGAAAATGTTACGCTGATTAACGCCGACGGGGGGATACCGATCCTGGCGCGCGGCGGCGACTCAACAAGTCGGCCGCGGAGTTGGGCGGAATATGAGTTAGCGCTCGCGCATAAGGTCGTCGCCACCCTGGAGCCCGTGGTGGGGGTGGGAAAAGCTCGCGCCAACGTCACGGCGGAGTATGACCTCGCCACGAGCGACAGCACATCGGAAGTTTACGATCCGAACGGCGCCGTGGTCCTGACCTCCCAAATCTCGGAGGAGCGCGATGGCGAAGCCGAGACGGAGGGTCCTCCCGGGACGCCCTCCAACGTTCCGGGAAAGCAGCCCACGCCCCCGCCAAAACCAGATGCCAATTCCGACTCGCAGGGTCTCCACACCGAAAGCAAGACCTTCGTCGTAAGCAAAACCGTCCGTCACACGGTGCAACCGTCTGGAACTCTTAAGCGCATTACCGCCGCCGTGCTGGTGGACGACGCGACGGAAACCGGAGATGTCAACGGCCAGAAGACTGAGACACGCCGGAAGCGAACGCCGGACGAAATGAAACAGATCGAGGATCTCGTATCGGCGGCGATCGGGGTCGATGCCACGCGCGGCGACAAAGTGGCGGTGAAAAACCTTTCGTTTCAGACCTTACCCTTGGAGACCCCTGCTCCTCCAACTCTATCCGAGCGGGTGGTCCCCATCGTGGACAAGTGGATTAACGTCATACGTTACGGAGCGTTACTCCTCCTATTCTTATTAATCTACATGCTTGTCTTGCGTCCCATAAAGCGCCAAATCGTGACTGCCTTCCAAGAGCTTCCTCGACAACTAGGAATGGGCAAAGCTTCCCGGGAGGCTTTGCCGGGAAGTGCATCCGGTATACCTGCCAAGAAGGGCGATGACACGCCCAACCTCGAGGCTTCTCTCCAGCAGTTGGAGGATTCTCCGACTCAAGCCAAGCAAGCCGTCATCCTGAAGAAGAACCTCTTGGATAAGGTTAAGAAAGAACCTGCGACAGCCAGCCGCTTGATTCAGAACTGGATGCGGCAGGAAGGTAAATCATGACGGCAGCCGCGGAAACTGCGAAAGCACCTCCTGCTCAGAACTTGTCGGGGATTCGCAAGGCAGCCATCCTCCTTGTCCTTCTTGGCGATGAAGCCGCCAGCTTAATTTATAGAAACCTGCCGCAAGAAGAATTGCAGATGCTTACCGAGGAAATCTCCGAGCTCGAGTACATTTCCCCCGAAACCGCCGCCCAAATCCTTCAGGAATATTATCGCTTGACCGTCACCGAGGAGTATCTCGCGCAAGGGGGAGCCGACTACGCCAAAACGCTGCTGGTGAAGGCCTTTGGGGAGGACGGGGCGAAGCACTTGCTCGAACAGGTGGAGAGCTATCAGGAAGCCCGCGCCACAAACCTGGACTCCCTGCAAAGAGCCGATCCCCAACAACTTGTCATGTTCGTGGAAGGCGAGCACCCTCAAACCATAGCGCTGGTTCTGGCGCATCTGGGGTTGAAGCCGGCGTCCGACATTCTTCTTCTTTTGCCCGACAAAACGCGCGCGGAAGTGGTGCGGCGGCTCGCCGAAATGCACCAGTTTTCGCCGGAAATGGTCCAGAAGATTTCACTCGTGCTCAACAAGAAACTCAAGGCTTTGGGGGAACAGAATCGCCGAGCGTATGGCGGCATCAAAGCCGTTTCCGACATGCTCAACCGGGTTGAGCCGGGGACGGTCAAAACCATTTTGGAGACCATTGAACAGGACGATCCCAAGCTGGCCCTGAGTATTCGCAATCTGATGTTCACCTTCGAGGATTTCCTTTCTGTCCCGGAAAGCAGCATGCGGGAGCTTTTAAGTCATTTGGACAAGAAGGCGCTGGCGCTGGCCCTGAAGGGGTCCTCAGAAGATATGAAGAATCACATTTTCAAAACCATGTCTTCACGCGCCTCTCAGATGTTAAAGGAGGACATGGAGGCGCTAGGGCCAGTGCGTTCCAAGGAAGTGACCGCCGCCCAGCAAGAAATCGTTCAATCGGCACGCAAGCTCGAAGCGGAAGGGAAATTGACCTTAAAGAGCTTTGGGGATGACGCGTATGTTGTCTAATCCTAATCCACCTCCCAACGATGTTGGCCCGCAAGCGGAAGCGTACGAGTACCCGCCTCCCCTTGTCCCAGGAGTCGGGGTAAAGCCGTCGTCGCCTGGCGGCAACGCTTCCACTCTGGAACGCCTCTGGATTCCTGATGCCAAGCTGTCTCCTTCTGGTTCTCCGCAGGTTAGCGAAGATCAGATTCGAGGGCGGGAAGCACGTGCCCGAAAGGAGGGCCGGGATGAAGGGTTGGCGCAAAGCGTGGCGGAATTCGAAAAAAAGTTGGGTATCGAAAGGCAAAGGCTGGTTGACGCGGTTCGCGAATTCGCCCGCGAACGGGAAACCTACTTTCACCGGGTGGAAGCTGAGGTGGTGGGGTTGGCTGTGGCGATTGCCCGGAAGATTTTGCACCGGGAAGCGCAAGTCGACCCCTTGCTTTTGGCCGGAGTCGTACGCGTCGGGCTCGATAACGTCGCCGCCGGCACGCATGTCCGGTTGAGAGTTCACCCTGACCAGATTCAGGCCTGGCAGGGTTTTTTCTGTCAACAGCCTAACCTGCGGTCGCTTCCGGAATTGATTGGCGATGCCACGCTCGGGCTGGGGCACTGCTTGCTGGAAACCGAATTGGGCTCAACCGACCTGACACTCGAAACTCAACTCAAGGAAATCGAACAGGGCTTTTTTGACCTGCTGGCCCAAAGACCCAGAAAGCAGTGACGAGTGAGGGAATTGCCGATTGTCGATTGCGATTTTCGATTGGAGGGCGTCGGTCATCGTTCACGGCATAAGAAACTTTTGCCGAAATACTGGATATCAGCGGCATGAAGAGCTCGTTTCAATCGACAATCGTCAATCGAAAATCGGCAATCTTACTCATTAGCGGTGTTTCATGAAAGACATCTCGCTGTTGGCCCCTTACTTCCGCCGCCTGGAGAGTCTCTCCACGGCGCGTTGGTATGGCCGGGTCACCAAAGCGGTGGGACACGTAGTGGAGTCGGAGGGCCCCTTCTGTTCGCTCGGTGAGTGCTGTGAAGTTTTTGGGCCGGAGGGCGAGCCGCATGCGGGCGAAGTCGTGGGGTTCCGGGGCAGCACCGTGCTCTCGATGCCCCTGGAACGACTGGGCGGCATCCGCTACGGGGACCGGATCGCGACTTGGGGCGCCAAGGCAACCCTGCGGGTAGGCGATGAGTTACTGGGCCGGGTGATTGATGGCCAAGGCAAGCCGCTGGATTCCCGGCCCGACTACCATGCCTGCGAGGACTGGCCGCTGCACGCTCTTGGCCCCTTGCCGCTGGACCGCCAGTCGATTCGCGAGCCTTTGGGCTGCGGGGTGCGTGCGATTGACGCTTTTCTAACCTGCGGTCGCGGGCAGAGAGTGGGCGTTTTCGGTGGCAGTGGGGTCGGGAAAAGTACCCTGATCGGGTTAATGGCCCGCGGGAGCGCCGCAGATGTAACCGTGATGGCGCTGGTGGGAGAGCGCGGGCGCGAAGTGCGGGAGTTTCTGGAGGGGACCCTCGGGGAAGAAGGCAGACGGCGCTCCGTGGTTGTGGTGTCAACCTCGGACCAATCGCCTCTGTTGCGAATTCGCGCGGCCCTGATCGCGACGACGGTCTCCGAGTACTTCGCCATGAAGGGAAAAAGTGTCCTGCTGGTCGTCGATTCCCTGACTCGCTTCGCCATGGCTCAACGTGAAATTGGTTTGGCCGCAGGCGAGCCTCCCACGGCAAAAGGGTATACCCCGTCAGTGTTCACCTTGCTGGCGCAGCTTATCGAGCGGGCCGGGCACTTCAACGGTGGGAGCATCACCGCCTTTTATACCGTGCTCATGGAAGGGGATGACCAGCAAGACCCCCTGGTGGACGCTGTGCGCGCCTTGCTGGACGGCCACATTGTTCTCGATCGCCGGCTTAGCACTCAAAACCACTACCCTCCGATTTCCATTCTGGACAGCCTGAGCCGGCTCATGCCTGCGGTTTGCAGCCCTGAGCACCTGGATAAGGCGCGCCGGGTGCGAAAACTCATGGCCGCCTATACCGCCTCAGAAGATTTGATCAGGGTGGGCGCCTACCAGAAAGGTCTTGACCCGGTTCTGGACCAAGCCATTGAGGTTATCCCGGCGTACACCAAGTTTCTTCAGCAGCGCGGGGACGAGAAAGCACCCCTTAACAGTACCCTGGCGGCCCTCCAGACGCTGCCCGGCTAGACGATTTTAGATTTTGGATTTTGGATTGAACAACGCAAAGAGCGATTTGGGATTTTAGATTTTGGATTTTGGATTAAGGGCGGTGTGCGGCGGGCAAGCGCCGCAGAGTCTCAAAATCAGAGACGGTGCGCTACCAGCATCGGTCAAAAACGCGTTGTGCCCCATGCGTTGGTCAATCCAAAATCCGAAATCTAAAATCCAAAATGTTGTGACCATATGCCGTTCCGCTTCTCTCTACAAGCCGTGCTCCGGTGGCGCGAAAGCTTCGAGCGCCGCGAGCGTCAACGCCTTGAAGTCGTCACCCGCGAATTGGTTAAGGCGCAACAGCAGCAGGAGCAAGCAAAAGTGGACCGGGCCAACGCTTTAGTCCAGGCGCAGAAGAAACTCCGCCAGGGTATGACCGCTGCGGAAATGCAATTTGAGTTGGCCTGCGACCGGACGCGCGCGCGGCGAATCGCCGTGTGGAACGAACACGTTATTAAGCTCGAGGACTTGCGGCGCCGCCAAATCGAGGTTTTTCGCAAGGCCCAACAGCAACGCAAAATCCTGGACAACCTCCGTGAGCGCCAGTTTGCCGCTTACCAACTGATTCAGGCCCGGCGGACGCAACAGCAGATGGATGAAAGGTTTCTCATCACGCATGCCGGGCAATCTCCCAGTTCGTAGGGGCTCAACGAAGGGTGGTTACGCAGGATCCAGACTGGCGGCCGACCATTTTCAGTGATGGCGACTTTTCATTGCAAATCCATTTCATGCATGGCCCCTTTGTCCCCGGACATTTTGGATTAGGTTCCAGCCCCCTGCTTGCTGTAGAATAGCGTGTGAGGCTATAGAAGTGCGACGCGGTGTCTATCTTTTGCTCACGGTCTTCATGGTGCAGCTTTCCGGGCTGAGGGCGCTCTGTGCGCCGAGCCACGGTCAGGCGCATGCATGCTGCCCCATAAGTACCAAGACAACGCTTCCCAATTCATCCTCGCTGCCGGATTGCTGCATCGCCTCGGTTTTGAATTTCCAGGGGTCAATCACCGAGATGCGGAATTCCGACCGCTCGTCGGAGTTCACGACTCAATCTGCGGTAGTCTCAATCCCCTCGACCGCGCCCCTGGTTGCAATCAGCGCCCCGTCGCGCCCACGCGTGTTGCCTTCGATTTCTCCTCCCCGAAGCTCTCTTTCCCAATCCTGCCTGCTTTTGATCTAGAATCCCCATACAACGCTAAGCCCGAAGTGTCAAGCCCTGCGCGTGCGGGGAGCTCGCCAATCGTCCACACCTTCGTCAGGCGGTAGCCCGCTCGCCCAGTCATGGGTTGGTGGCTAGTGCCTAGAAACCGCGGAGAGTTGAAAATGAAACGAACTGTATCTTTCCTGATAGCGACCTTCTTTTACTTGACTACGCCGGTGTGGGTTTTCTCTCAGGCAGCGCCCGGGCGCGACGGGGAGGCGGGCCCTCCGCTGAGCCTCGCCAAACTGGTTCAGGAAGCCACGGAGCGCAATCCGGAAATCCTGGCCGCGCGGCGCATAGTGGAAGCCAAGCGCGCGCGGATTCCGCAGGCGGGTGCCTGGCCGGACCCCACGGTTTCCCTCAGCTATGGAGGCAACGCGCTGCCGCCGTTTACGGTGATGCGGGCCGATCCCTCCAGCAACCGGCAGGTGATGGCGGAGCAAATGATCCCCTACCCGGGCAAGACGCGCCTGCGCACGCAAATTGCCACTCGCGATGCCGATGCCGAGACGCTCGCGTACGACGCGGTTGAGAGGCGTGTGGCGGCGGCAGTGAAGCAGGCTTACTTCGACCTTGCCTATGTTGACCGGAGCCTCGCGATTTTGCAGAAGGACCGGGAGGCGCTGGAGGGATTCGAGAAGGTCACGGAGATCCGCTATTCCGTCGGCAAGGCCGCGCAGCAGGATGTCTTGCGGGCGCAATTGGAAGTCACGCGGCTCTCCCAGCGCGCAACGATGCTCAACCAGCAGCGGCGCACACTGGAGGCGCAACTCAACAGCCTGCGCAATGTTCCCATTGACTCGCCGGTAGGCCCGCCAATGGCGGTCCAGCCTAGCGCGTTCGCCTACACCCAAGACCAACTCCAGGACGCCGCGCAGGCGAACTATCCTGTGCTCAAGCAGCGCCGCACGATGGTGGACCAAAACCGCCTGTCCGTGGACTTGGCGCGCAAGGAAAGGCGCCCCGATTTCAGCGTCGGCTACGCCTACATGCAGCGCGATGGCATGCCGGATATGTATGGAATTACGCTCTCAACATCGTTGCCGCTCTTTCACCACCGCAAGCAGGACATGGTGATCGCCGAGGCGGCGGCCAACCTGGAATCCGCCCGGCAGATGCAAGCGAATGAACTCACCGTGCTTCGCTACCAGGTGCAACAGGACTTTCTGGAAGTTCAGGCTACGGAGCAGCTCCTGAAACTGTATTCGCAGGGAATCGCGCCGCAATCGTCTTTGACGCTGGAATCCTCCATCAACAGCTATGAGACCGGGGGAGTGGATTTTCTAAACGTGATCAGCAACTTTCAGGCGGTCATTGACGCTGAGCTCGATTACCACATGCAGGCCACGAATCATGAAAAGGCGCTGGCGCGCCTGGAAGAAGTGACTGGATTGAATTTGATTCAGCAAGGAGATATTCACCATGAGTAAACACTTTGCCGTTTTCGCCGCTTTGATGGCACTTACTGCCGCCCCTTTACTGGGTGGCAACCCCCACTATTCCCTGCATAACCGCGTCGCAGCCCTCCTGTCGCTCTCACAAAGGGCACAAGCGGCAGGTCAGGCCAACGCCGGCGAGGGGAAAATTCTCTTTTACCAGGACCCTATGCACCCCTGGTATCACTCCGACAAGCCGGGGATCGCGCCGGACTGCGGCATGAAGTTGGTGCCGGTCTATGCCCCCGAGGCAGCCGGTCAGCCGAAGTCCGGGGAACCCAAGATTCTCTATTACCAGGATGCCATGAACCCCTCGCATCACTCGGACAAACCCGGGATCGCGCCAGACGGCATGAAGCTCGTTCCGGTCTATGCCTCCGAGGCTCCGGCTGCGGCGCTTCCGCCCGGGAGTGTGCAGATCAGTTCCGCACGCCAGCAAATGATGGGGGTCGCAACAGCCAAGGCGGAATACCGTGCGCTCGACCAGACCATTCGCGCCGTCGGGCAGGTGGCAATGGATGAGACGCGCCTGGTCCATGTCCATGTGAGAACCAGCGGTTGGATCAAAAAGGTCTTCGTCGATTACACGTGGCAGCAAGTGAAGCAAGGCGATCCGTTGTTCACGTTCTACAGCCCTGACCTGTTGGCCACGGAACAGGAATACCTGCTGGCGTTGCGGGCTCGCGACTCATTGGCCAAAAGTTCTTTTCCGGAAATCGCTACGGCGGGCGCATCTCTGTTGGAATCTGCGCGGCAGCGGCTGGAACTTTGGGATTTGTCCGAGGCGGAGATTCATGAGGTCGAGACTTCAGGTAGGCCGGTCCATGACGTCACCGTTTACGTACCAACCACGGGTTATGTTGTGGATCGCAAGGCGTTCCCCAATCAATACGTCAGCCCGGAAATGGATATTTACCAGATTGTGGACCTCAGCTCGATCTGGGCCGAGGGAGAGATTTACGAATCGGACGCGCCCTCGGTCAGCCTGGGGCAGTCTGCGGTCCTCACCATGGAAGCGCTGCCGAACGCCGCCTTGCGCGGAAGGCTCACCTTCATTTCCCCCATCGTCAAGCCGGACACACGAACCATATCCGTCCGCATGGAGTTTCCCAACCCGGGCATGAAGCTGAAGCCGGGGATGTTCGTAAACGTGGAATTGCACCGTGGCCTAGGGCGGCGCCTGACAGTGCCGGTTGACGCGGTGCTGGATTCGGGCGCGCATCAACGCGTATTCGTCGATCGGGGCAAGGGCGTCTTTGAACCGCGCACCGTGACGGTGGGCACGCGCACGGGGGATTTCGCTGTCATCCTCAGCGGGCTTCGTGCCGGTGAACAGGTGGTGACACGCGCCAACTTCCTGATCGACTCGGAAAGCAACCTCCGTCAGTCGGTTGAGGGAACGCAATCGACGGAGGGCGCCGGCCCCGAGGCATCCCCGCCAGCCGAGAAGGCGACTATGCCAGGGATGGTTCATAAGCACTAAGAGATCTGATGGCAGGTTTCTCACCACACCGTCATGAAGGTCTAAGCAACAGCGGAGGCAGCGCGGACAGGAGCAACACTCATGATTCACAAGATCATCGATTTTTCGGCAAGAAACAAATTCCTGGTCTTCCTGGCGGTGGGAGTGGCGGTGGCCGCCGGGTGGTGGTCGCTTAAGAACATACCCCTTGACGCGATTCCCGACCTTTCCGACACGCAGGTCATCATCTACTCGCGTTGGGATCGCAGTCCCGACATCATGGAAGATCAGGTCACCTATCCCATCATCACGGCGCTGCTGGGCGCGCCGCACGTAAAGGACATTCGCGGGTTCTCCGACTTTGGCTACTCCTACGTGTACATCATCTTCGACGAAGGGACTGACATCTACTGGGCGCGGTCGCGGACGCTGGAGTATCTCTCCAAAATCACGCCGCGGCTCCCCTCCGGCGTGCAGACGGAGATGGGGCCCGACGCCACCTCCATCGGCTGGGTCTTCCAATACGCGCTGGTGGACACCACGGGGCGGCAGAGCCTGGACTCACTGCGGTCCTTTCAAGACTGGTACCTGCGCTATTACCTGGAAAGCGTTCCGGGAGTGGCGGAAGTGGCGCCCATTGGCGGGTTGGTGCGCCAGTACCAGATTCAAGTGGATCCTTACAAACTGGCGGAATACAAAATTCCTCTGATGAAAGTGGTGGAGGCGGTGCGCCAGAGCAACAACGACGTGGGCGGACGCCTGGTGGAGTTTGCCAGCCGCGAATACATGGTGCGCGGGCGCGGCTATGCGCGCTCGCTTGACGACCTGCGGAGCATCGTGGTGGGAGGCGATGCGCGGTCGGGAGTGCCCATCACGATCAGGGACATTGGCCAAGTCACGTTTGGGCCTGACATTCGCCGCGGCGTAGCGGATCTGGACGGCAAGGGCGACGTGGTCGGCGGAGTGGTGATCATGCGTTCCGGCGAGAATGCTTTGCGCGTGATCGACCGCCTAAAGGCCAAGCTGGATCAAGTTCAGCCCTCCCTGCCGCCCGGGGTGAAGATTGTTTCCACCTACGACCGCTCCGAACTGATTCTGCGCTCAATCGACACGCTCAAGCACACGCTCTACGAAGAAATCGGCATCGTCAGCCTGGTGATCTTGGTTTTCCTCTGGCACATCCCCAGCGCCTTGATTCCGATTTTGACCATACCGATTACGGTTCTGATTGCTTTCATTCCGATGAAAGCGATTGGAGTGACTTCCAACATCATGTCACTGGGGGGAATTGCCATTGCCATCGGGGCCATGGTGGACGCGGCCATCGTGGTGGTGGAGCAAACGCACAAGAAGCTGGAAGTCTGGGAAGCAGAAGGCCGCAAACGTGACTACCACGCTGTGATCATCGAGGCGATCCAGGAAGTGGCGCCGGCCAGCTTCTTCTCGCTGCTGGTCATCGCGGTTTCGTTTATGCCTATCTTTGCCCTGGAAGCGCAGGAAGGAAGGCTGTTTAGACCGCTCGCCTTCACCAAGAATTTTTCCATGGCCATCGCGGCGGTGCTCGCCATCACGCTTGACCCCGCCATGCGGCTGTTTTTCACCCATGCCACGGAGTTTAGTTTCCGTCCGCGCTTTTTGGCCCGCATTGTAAACGCCGTTCTGGTGGGGAAAATCCATCCGGAAGAGACGCACCCCATCAGCCGCGTGCTGATCAAGTTATATCGCCCCATTGTAGAAATGGCGGTCCGCCTGCGTTGGGTGGTAATCGGCGGAGCCATTGCCGCTGTGGTCTTAACGGTGCCCGTCTTCCAGCGATTGGGCTCGGAATTCATGCCGCCGCTCAACGAAGGCACGTTGCTCTATATGCCCACCACGCTGCCGGGTATCTCGCTCGAGGAAGCGCAACGGCTGCTGGAAGTCCAGGATCGCATTCTGAAAACCTTTCCCGAGGTTGAGCGCGTATTCGGCAAGGCCGGGCGCGCAGAGAGCTCCACGGATCCAGCACCACTTTCGATGGTAGAGACCACCGTCCTGCTGAAGCCGCAAGACCAATGGAGGAAGAAGCCGCAGTGGTACTCCGCGCGCGCCCCCGAGTGGTTGCAGAAACTTCTGCGCCACATCTGGCCCGACCGCATTTCGCAGGACGACCTGGTGGATGAGATGGACCGCGCCCTGCGAATCCCCGGTACCACCAACGCCTGGACCATGCCCATCCGCAACCGCGTGGACATGCTTACCACCGGCGTCCGCACGCCCGTCGGGGTGAAGGTTCTGGGCGCCGACCTCAATAAGATTCAGGAGATTGGCGAGGAAATTGAACATACCCTGTCGAAAGTGCCGGGCACCCGCAGCGTTTACGCCGAGCGCGTGAGCGGCGGTTATTTCCTGGATTTCAATCTGCGGCGCGATCAACTGGCCCGCTACGGGCTGACCGTGGACGACGTGGAGGCTTACATCATGTCGGGCGTGGGAGGAGAGAACGTCACCACTACTGTCGAGGGCCGAGAGCGCTACTCCGTGAACGTCCGCTACCTGCGCGACTACCGCAGCGATTTAGGTTCCCTTGAGCGAGTGTTGGTGGCCACTCCGGCCGGAGCGCAAATTCCCATTAGCCAGCTTGCCGAAATTCGTCTGCTGGAGGGCCCCAGCATGATTCGCGACGAAAACGGTTTGCTGAGCGGATACGTTTACGTGGACGTCGCCGGACGCGACCTGGGGAGCTATGTGGAGGAAGCACAGCGCTTGGTGCGCGGCCAGGTGGAATCGCATCTGCCCGCCGGCTACAGTCTGAGCTGGAGCGGCCAGTACGAATTCCTCCAGCGCATGCGCGAACGGCTGAAGCTGGTGGTGCCGATCACCATTTTCCTGGTTTTCATCCTCCTCTACCTCAACACGCGGTCGGTGGTGAAGACGCTTATCGTTTTCGCGGCCGTCCCGTTTTCGGCGGTGGGCGCCATCTGGCTGCTGCACTGGCTCGGTTACAACATGAGCATCGCCGTTTGGGTGGGCCTGATCGCCTTGATGGGCGTGGACGCGGAGACCGGCGTTTTCATGCTGCTCTACCTGGATCTCGCCTACGAAAGCTGGAAGAAAGCGGGGCTGCTGAAAAGCTATAAAGATTTGCAGGACGCCATCGTGCACGGCGCGGCCATGCGGGTTCGCCCCAAAGTGATGACCGTCGGATGTATGTTTATGGGCCTCTTCCCCATCATGTGGTCCACGGGAACGGGGGCGGACGTGATGAAGCGCATTGCCGCCCCCATGGTCGGCGGCATCTTCACTTCCTTCATTCTGGAGTTGCTGGTTTACCCGGCCATTTATGCGATTTGGAAATGGAATTTTGAGTTGAAGAAGCAGGTGTGAAGTGCTACGCGAGTTTTCGGTTTATCAAGCATTTACTGCGGGATGGTACGAGGCGTGATTGCCAATATTGGCAATAGTGTTAAATGTGGCATATTTGCCAATAATTGTATATTTGACAAAACTGGCAAACGTGCGTACGATGGTGACATGACACAATACGAAATTCTACAGGCCCTCAAGAACAATGAGCCCTTTAAGGGACTCGGGAATGTTCGTGTCGCCAACGCGATTGTGCAGCCAGGGGGAGCCCCGTCGGGGTTCGACGCCAAGTTCGAGCTCGAATTCGGGGACACCAGGATAGAAGTGTACGCAGAGATCAAAAACACATGCACTCCCAAACAAGTTGCACAAATCGTGCCTTGGCTTTCCCGATTGAAGGCTGCGCAGAAGGATGCCGCCTTTGCCCTGGTGTGCCCTGGAATTTCTCCGCAATCCCAGCGGCTCTGCCTCGAGAGCAATGTGGACTTCATCGACCTGGCAGGCAATGTTTTCATCAACGTGCCCGGTAAGGTGCTCCTGCAACGAGTCGGCATGGGACCGCGTAAAGAGAGCAGCCCCTCGTTCTACCGGAACCCCTTTTCCGGGAAGTCCTCTCGGATTCTGCGCGTTCTGTTGCAAGAGCGGAAAGCGTGGACACTTAGCGAGATCGTAGAAAAGCTCGCCACGGCAAGTCGAGCCACCCCATATTCCAACGTCTCCTTCGAGGTCAGCTTCGCACTTGCATCCAGAGTAGTACCCCAATCCGTCGATAGGGGAGCAGAGCGGGTAGCAGGCCTTGGAGGACGATGGAGGGCAAGGGCTTGTAGTTTGGTGGGTTGGGCGATTGAAAGAAGTTTGGTGGGCGTCGAAGAGAT
>JBEKLF010000143.1:0-22022 GCA_050010335.1 Terriglobia bacterium | reverse complement strand
GCGATTTGGCCGGCGCCTACTCAAGACGTATCAATATTCAGCACAGGCTCGTGTACCAGGTCATTCCAGAGCGCCGGACAGTCAAAGTGCTGCGAATGTGGACGCACTATGAGTGACAGGAGCAACGGCGAAGGAGGTAGCGCGGACCGCCGCCTTTGCGGTCCGCGTCCTTTCCCCTGGTGCGCCGAGGGGGCAAGCGCACTGTGATGACGGAGTATCGATCCGAACAAAAGGACGCCGCGACTTCGACACGGCCCTACAGTACAGCGCTGTGGACATGATTGTGACCGGAAAGACGCGGACCGCAAAACCGGCGGTCCGCTACCTGCTGAATGGAGGGCAAGATGAGCGATCAAGTCCGTGGACCCGGAGAGCCGGTCGAAGAGTTCACTTACCCCTACAAGAGCACGAGGATTAAGGTGTACGTGTACAAAACAGGGGAGAGTCGGTACCTTGCAAGAGGGGACGTCGAAAAGCATGGAACTCAGTTCGGGTTCTCCGCAGGCATAGAGGCGGCGAGTATCGAAGAGGCGAAGGCGTTGGGACTTAAAGCGGGAAAAGGAAAGGCGGACGAATATTTGTCCGATTAGGGGAAACCGGGGACAGCAGGTAGCAGGTAGCGCGGACCGCCGCCTTTGCGGTCCGAGTCTCTTCTCTTCGACACGGCGCTACACCACAGCGCTGTGGACATGATTGCGACCGAAAGGACTACCTGCTCTGCGCCTTCTGGTTTCGTTGGCTAGCCTGGGCACAACGGGGATAGATGGAGGGGGCGTATGATCAATGGTCTCTCGTTGATCTTTGTTGCATTCATCGTAACGGCAATTACTGCCATCCGGGACAACCAAGGAAGACGACTGCGCACCTGTCTGATTATCTTCGGAGCGGCAGCAACGGGGTTTATCGCTGCGATAGTCGGGAGTTACAGCGGCTTTGGCAGCCCCGCGGTTTGGGGGCATTTGGCGCTGCCTCTATTCACGTTGGCAGGACTATGGGCAGCTCTAAGGAAGAACAGGGAAGCTGGCTGGAAAAGCTGGCGAGCGAAGTAGGCAACCTAAGATAATCATCTCACGGGCTGCCCCTCTGGTGCATCGCAGACCTCAAACGCTGAGGTCTGCGCCAGCCCGCGTACTTCGCTAGCCTGCTATGCGGATCGATCTAATCATTGTTAGGCGTCATTCTCATGGAACTGAACCCCATTCCAGTGGCAGCTGACGGCCGCGACATCGGGGAGTGCATCTACTGCGGCGCTCAGCGCGGCCCCCTCAATCGAGAGCACGCGGTTCCGTACGGCCTCAATGGTCCCTGGACGCTTCTGCGCGCAAGCTGCGATGACTGCGCCCGGATCACCCATAAGTTTGAGCGGGATACCCTTCGTAGCCTTTGGCCAACCATTCGGAATGCGCTGCGAATGCAGACGCGCCGGCCGAAGGAACGAACGGCAATATTACCTCTGGTAGTGGTCCGTGCGGGCGTGCGCCAGACAATCCAGATTCCTCGGGAGCGGTACCCGATCTACCTGCAGACCCCGCTATTCCCAGCCCCGGGCGCTGTGTGTGGTCGACCACCGCGACGCGGCGTTTTCACAAACTTAGACGTACTGCACATTGCCGGACCGTCATTCAAGGAAGTCAGTGCGGAGTACCCAGGCGCCGAGTTCGTCGGGATGCAGACGAACTTCTCGCCAGAGGACTTCGCTCGAACAATCGCGAAGATCGCCTATTGCGCCGCTGTCTTTGCTCTTGGTGTTGGTCCATTTACCAATTCGCCTGTCAAGGCGGTGATTCTGGGGAAAGACGAGAATATCGGCCACTGGGTCGGGTGCTGGGAGCGCGAAGAAATCAACCCGCCAGTTGGGTTGCATTCGATGCGGGTGTTTTGCAGCGGCACTGACATCCACGTGGTGCTTCGGCTTTTCGCCCAATTCAGAGCGCCCGAGTATCACGTGGTTCTGGGCGCAGCCGACCCGACATTCGTGGCTTCCGACAAGTGGCCATGGCCGCGATGACGCCTAACAAGCGGTTGCATTTCTCGGCGGCCTCTGTAACATTTCGCGGGTGGCGCAGACATTGGTTTGTATGTCTGCGCCCCGTTTGGAGGAGGGAACAATGGACGCGATAGGACGATTTGTGGCAGATGCAGTTCTCGGTATCGACACGCTTTGGGGTGGTGATGTCATGTGCCCCTCGGGCACGGGACGATTCATTGCCGACTCGTGGTTCTCCGATGAGCCACTGCCTGCGGCCTACA
This sequence comes from Terriglobia bacterium, assembly GCA_050010335.1. Taxonomy (GTDB): domain Bacteria; phylum Acidobacteriota; class Terriglobia; order UBA7540; family UBA7540; genus Bog-366. The sequence goes on along the minus strand of JBEKLF010000143.1, from coordinate 19,772 downwards.
AGGTTCCAGCGGCAGCGCGAGTGCGGGCGAGCGGCGGGGTTGGCGGCAAGAAGGTAGATCAACCAGCAGTGGAGGAGTATCTCGCTGAGGTAGATCTTCCGCAAGCCATCGCGGGTGTTCGAGATGAGGCACGGAAGATTGGCGGCATGCGCGGCGAGTATCTGCTTGGCCTGTCGCTTTGCCTGGAGACCATGTGGGATCTTGCCATGGAAGTGCTGGGGAAAGGCGAACCGATTCCATACGCCCGATGTGTTGAGGCCGCGACCGGCCGTCCGCCGGAAGCCTCCCACCCGGAAGCGAAGCGCGCGCGGGTGGCTGAGTTGTTGGGCCGGGCAGGTTACGCGACCTCTGGTTCTGCCAGCCTTCTGGAGGCGGTCGATGCGTGGCGACGGGATCGGTTGGTTCCGATGGCTTCTGTCCGCGCCCTCGGCGCTGCCATGATCGCCCACTTTGACCGCCTCAGCGCGGTCAAAGTGCTTCCCTATCTTCCGCCGGATCTCGCGCCGGTACCGCGGGCCAATATTGAATTCTTGCCCATTAAGGACGCATGGTTTTCCGGCTCGATGAACTACCTGGGAAGGGCGCGGAATGCGGATGACAGCCCGCAGTACGAAGCCACGTATGAGATTAACGCTTCGCTCCAGATGTCTGTACCGGAGTTCGAGCAACTGGTGAGTCATGAAGTTGTGCCCGGGCACGTGACCACGTTTGCCTACTTGCAGAATCTCTATGTCCGCGGGAAGGCCGGCTTCGAAGTCACGGTCCCGACCATGAACACCCGCTCCGGCACCCTGTACGAGGGAATCGCGAACAATGCGATTCTCATCGCCCATGGCGTAACCGAAATCGAGCAACTACCCGACGAGGATTTGCAGATCGGCGTGTTGCTGGCGTTGCTTCAGGACGATGCCAAGAATCAATCTTCCTACCTGACGTGGGGGGAAGGAGTGCCGCGCGAGAAAGTGGCTGCCATTCTTCGCAGCGATTTCCTGGTCACGGAAGAGCGCGCGGACAAGCTCTCCGGTGCATGGGGTCAACATCCGTTACTAGGCCGAATGTATCTTCCGGCCTATAGGGCGGGAACGGAGAGAGTTGCGCAACTGCGACGCATTCACCCGGCGGATCGCATTCTACCGGCAATCTATGGCTGTTCTGGGCTAGCTGATATCGTGACCATCGACGAGATGTTAAAGCAAGAGTAGCTCAGTCCGGTTTCGTCGGTGGAATCAGAGATCTCCCATTCCCCGCTTCGTCGTGAAAATAAGCGGACATTTTAGCGGACACTCTAGCGGATTCAAAGGGTCTTGTATTTCTTATGTCTCCATGCTATACATATATATTCTAGGTGAATTGAGGCGGACATCAAACCGGACATTGTAGCGGACACCAAAGCGCTGGACCGAGGCGAGCACGTCTCCCTCATGGAACCGTTGCTTATTGGCGACGGCTACAAGCATCGGGGTGTGCTCACCGATTTGGCATTCGAGCTCGCCCAGAAATCCGCGGGGTTCCGCCGCAGCTTACCATCGTCCCTCCTGCCCTCGCTCGCCGACTTGGTCCGGGCGATGAATTGCTACTACTCGAATCTCATTGAGGGGCACGACACGCACCCCGTGGATATCGAGCGGGCACTCAAGAACGACTACAGCCAGGATGCCCGAGAACGCGACCTCCAGCTCGAGGCCAAGGCGCACATCATCGTGCAGCAGTGGATCGATGGCGGAGGCCTGAAAAGCGGGCTTTCAATTAAAGCCGAGGGAATCCGCGAGATTCACCGGCGCTTCTGCGAGTTGCTCCCTCCGGATCTTCTCTGGCTGGAGGACCCGGTGACCCAAGAGAAAGTCCCAGTAGTGCCGGGCGAACTTCGCCGACGCGACGTCAAGGTGGGGAATCACGTCCCCATCAGCCCGGGCGCAGTGCCACGCTTTCTGGAGCGTTTTGCGCAGGTTTATGAGAACATCGGCAAGACCGAGTCGTTGATCTCCACCGCCGCCGCGCACCACCGCCTGGCGTGGATACACCCGTTCATCGATGGCAATGGGCGGGTCGTTCGGTTGATGTCGCACGCCATGATGCTGGAATTACTTGATACCGGCGCGGTCTGGTCCGTCGCTCGCGGTCTTGCGCGCAATGTGAGGGAGTACAAAACGCTTCTCGCCAACTGCGATCTGCCCCGCCGCAATGATTTGGATGGCCTGGGAAGTCTGAGCGAAGAAGCACTCGCCGAATTCACACGATTCTTCCTCAACGTTTGCATCGACCAGGTCAACTTCGTGGAAAGCTTGTTGCAGCCCGATCGCCTCCGCACCCGCATTCTGCTTTGGGCCGAAGAGGAAATCCGGCTCCGGCACCTGCCTGCCAGATCCGGGAGCATCCTGGAAGCCGTGCTCTATCGTGGGAGTCTGCCGCGCGGCGAGGCCGGCGCAGTCGTTGGCACCGACGAACGGCAGGCCCGGCGCATTGTCTCCGCTCTCCTCGAAAAGAAAGTCCTGGTGTCCGACAGCACCCGTGCGCCGCTGCGCCTCTCGTTCTCCGCTACACTCGCCGCGCGATGGCTGCCGGGGTTGTTTCCGGATAGAATCGCGTGACGTCGGGCGGCATTACGCCGCGCTATGGCGGCGTAAACCCGCCGCTACATTCAGACCCGGTTCATATCAAGGAGGACTCATGGAAAGCGATTCGAAAGTTAACCGGCGTGACTTTCTGCGGGCGGGCATCGCCAATGGCGCAGGCCTCGCAGCGCTCGGTGGTATTAGCATTCTTCCCCAGCGGGTTTGGGGAGCCAACGACCGGGTCCGAATGGCGGTGGTCGGTGTGCGCGGCCAAGGGGGCGAGCACCTCAAGGGATTCGGTAAGGTTCCGGACGCGGAAATCGCGGCCATTTGTGATATCGACGACAGTGTGATCGGCAAACGGCTGGGGGATATTGCCAGTTGGAACATGCCCAAGCCGCAAGTTTACAAAGACGTTCGCAAGCTGCTGGAAGACAAGTCCATCGATGCGATTTCCATCGCCACGCCCAACCACTGGCATTCCTTGATGGGAATCTGGGCGTGCCAGGCGGGCAAAGACGCTTATGTCGAGAAGCCCTGCTCGCACTGCTGGTGGGAAGGCCACCAACTGGTTGCCGCGGCGCGCAAATACGATCGCATCGTCATGCACGGAGCGCAGGGGCGCTCCGCCGAGGGCTATATCGAAGGCGTGCGCAAGCTTCGCGAGGGCGTGATTGGCGACGTGTACCTGTCGCGCGGACTTTGCTACAAGTGGCGCGATACCATCGGCAGGGCCAACGAGGAAGCGGTTCCCGACGGCGTGGACTACGATTTGTGGACCGGCCCCGCGCCGCTGAAGCCGTTTACGAAAAACCGCTTTCACTACAACTGGCACTGGATTTGGGATACGGGCAACGGGGACGTGGGCAATCAAGGCGTGCATGAGATGGACCTGGCGCGGTGGGCGCTCGGCGTGGGGTTCCCCAACAAGATCTCGGCGACCGGCGGCCACGTCATGTTCAAAGACGACCAGGAAACCCCCAACGTCCTGAACTGTGCCTTCGAGTTCGACATGCCCGATGGATCGCGCCGCATTCTGGAATTCGAAGTTCGCCACTGGATGACCAACACAGAAGCGGACATCGGACTGCCCGGATTCGGAGCGGGCGCGGGAGCCTTGCCGGAAACGGCGGGCCACACCCATATTAAGCAACCGAAGTTCATGTGCGGGAATCTTGTCTATGGGTCGAAAGGATATATGGCGTTGGCCGGGTATGAATCCTATCGGACTTTTCTTGGGGAAGAGAATGAGCCAGGCCCCAGCGCCACGCGCTCCGGAGACCGTTGGGCGAACTTCATCCGTTGCGTCCGCACGCGCAAGAAGGAGGACGTTCCCGCGCCCATCGAGGAGGGCCACATCTCCGCAACTTTGATTCATCTGGCAAATACATCCTACCGGCTGGGGCGCACGCTGAAGTTCGATCCCGAGTCCGAAAGGGTAATTGGCGACGAAGAAGCCAACCGCTACTTGCGCGGTGAGGACCGGGGCTACCGGGCGCCGTTTACGATACCGGCGAGAGTTTAGGGATGTCGCGCAGGGGAGTAGCCACAGCTCAGTGCAGTTCTAACCGTGGATTCTTCCGGAGGCGGTCCGGCATTCTTAGTCCCGGCTTTCGATGAGTACTATAAGGCCTATAAAGACAGAAGTGCGTTGCTCGACCGGATAGATTCCAGAGAATTCAATCTGGGTGGAGCTGCGGTCAACGGGGCGATCGGCGTGGATGGAAGGATAATCCGTCGTTGGAACCGTACCGTCGGCGACGGCGGCGTGACGCCACGTCACGAGTTTGCGAAGAAGACACGGTCCCTCGGCGGCAGGGTATCGTCGCGGCGGCGAAGCAGTACGGCAAATTTGTTGGTTTGCCGGTTTCTCTCGAGCAGGTGTAATGCGGGTCCGTGCCAAGCCCCTTGCGCTTGGTTACCTGCTCTGTGTTAACCCCTCAAGTGCCTTCCTTGCAATTTCCTTTACGTCGTCCGGTTGGTCGGGATCTTCGGCAAGCCTTTCCAGTTCGGGCTGTGCCTGCAGCAAGGCGCGCCGCCCCATCCGCGGGAGGACTTCCGCAGCAGCGAACCGGGTTCTTGAGTTGCGGTCGTCCAGCGCGGCAACCACCCTATCGATGATGTTAGGGTCCGTTACCGGTTGGGTCCCCAAGGCTTGCAACGCTTGTATGCGAGCTTGCGTGTCTAATGGGCGGTCCAGGAAGTTGAGGACGGCGCCTACGTTCTCCGGATTGTCGGGAGCGTATTTCATCAGGAAACCCGCGACCCCAGCTTGCGCCGTTGTGTTTGCATCGGTTCGCTTCAGAAATGCCAACATAGGCGCAGCCGCTTCCGGAGGCGGCAATGGTTTCAAGTAACCGAGGATTTCGACCCCAATACCTTGCAAACGCTCGTTCGGAGAGACTAGCAAATCACCAATTGGTTTGATGTGCGCCCTCAATAGCGCCGCGCTGTCCGGCCGCAAGGAAATGGCGAGGAGGGCTGCACAAGCAACAAGTTTGACCTGATCGTCTTGATGGGCGAGCGCAGTGAAAATCCAGGGCAGGGCTCTGGAAATTTCCTCAGCGGGAGCGGCCTGAGCCTGGTGCATCACCCTCATGCGTTCCTCCTCGCTGGGCAGCGAGGAAGGGTTGTAGTGCTCTACCAACCGTTGATAGAACTCCTGTAGAGAGGGAATCGCTTTAGGGTTCGTTTGGGCGAGTAGGTGGCCTGGCGAAACAACCGCGATGATGAGAAAAATCGCCCTAGCCGTTAATGATTGATTGTGATGCATGGCTTTCCTTTCTCGCATCACTGCGGCGGAACCTGCACAGAGGACGTCTGCCCGGTTATTTTGGCATTGAGCTGCGAAAGGCAAGCCGCGATGTACGCAAGATCGTTCTCCGGCGGCGTGTACGAGTAGACCACAGTTCCATTCACCTTGATCTGGTGAGCTGGATAGCAGGTATGATTGTAGTTGACATAGGCGGTGGGCGCGCTAGGATTGGTCTCATCCACGACCGTGCGCATGTCCCAGGTGATAGGAGGGCTTAGGCTCTCAAGAGGGTTTGACGCCGCGCCCGAGTAGTGGACTTGGCCCTGGAAGGAGTAGGGATAGCTTACGTCATAAGAGAAGGCCGGAATCGCTTGGCCGGCGTTATTCCACAGGTAACAGTCTAGCGCCACGCCGTCCTCGTCGGCTTGCGACAATGTTGAGCCGTTAGCGGGAGAACCATAGCCGTAGTTCCTCGTGTTGCCGGTATTCTGGTAGAAGCCGGAACTGTTCTGCCCGTCTGGTGTAATTTGGATCGACTCCGTGGTTCGATACGTATTACGCAAAGCGTCTCCCATATAGATCATCGAGAGAACGCTGTGTAGTCCTACAGAACATCCAGTAGGCCCGGAAACATGATCAACGGGTATGTAGCTGCTGTATGCAACGTTGAAAGTTGGAACCGGGACCGATGCCTGACTCGGAGCATTATGAATGAAGTATCCCATGCAAGGACAATACACCGTGTGCGTGCTTGCTTCCAAATAGTCTCCGGTGTCGGTGGGGTCGAAAGACAATAGGGCCTCGGCGTGCGTGGTGTTGGTTCCTTGCATGCTGCCGGTCGCCTTCCGCCCCTTGGGGCTAGTGAGCGTAGCCGTCGCGTATGCGGTGTGATTCATGTTAGTGCCGGGCGGTGGAGTTCCGTCGGTAACTGCAGTCCCCACAACCGTGCCGTTGCTCTCAAGGGACGCGAGAGAATAGGTTGAATATGCGTTCGACGGTATAGGGCTAAAGATAGCTACAAAAATGGTGAAAGCTGCCAATCGAATGATGGGCGCTCCTGACGGCTCGTCCGGGCGGGACTCAGCTTGAATTATCGAGTTACGTCTCATGTTCATGGCTCCTTTCTCAGGCGATCGGGCAACCCGCTTGCGTCCTCGATGGGATGTGCTGGTTGCCCGGCATATCCAGTTATTTCTTTTGCCAGGCACGGTAGCTGAAACACATGAAGTCCCCGGGGTTCAATAAACTGGTTTGCCATTCTCATACGACGAAGGGTACATTTTCATCGCGTGCTTCTCGCGTTGAAGATGTTCGCCGAGCTTGGCGATGCCCCCTTCGCTAAGGCGGGCGGGCACGGCCGCAATGGTGTCGGCGAGGAGTTTCGCCCGTTGCGCTCGGATGTTTCGCAACTGTTCGGCAACGGTGCCGAGAGGATGCACGGCGAAGTTACTTTGCAGAAGATCGGTCTCATGCGCATTCAGCGCGTCGAATTGCTTACGAAAGGCGGTGAGAAGCGAAAGAAAAGCTACGGCGTCGTCTTCACTGAGCCTGGCCGGAGCGATCTTGGCACGGGCGAGCGCGGTGCGCTCCGCAGGGGCGCCCTCCGGCTCGGCGACAGCGAGGAAAATCAGCCGGTAGGCGACCTCGTCGGGAATAAGTTCTGGATGTTTCGCTCCGTCAATGGTATCGGGGGGATCGCCGCCGGCGGCTTGTGCTTGAACGCCGCCATCGATCGACGCACTCTGAACCAAGGCTGGCTGCGGAGAGACCGATACAGTGTCGTAACAAGGATTATCAGGAACAACGGTTCCCGGTGCCACAACTTGGTTTGTTTGGGCCCGATAGAGGTTCAGGTGATCGGCAGGGGAAAACAGAACAACCAGGACCATGGAGAGTAAGACGAAGAGGATTCGCGTAGATCTCATGAAAACCTCCGTCAATTGTGGGATGCAAGTATTCTCGCGGCAGGAGTGTCCCGCCACAATAATGGCTTGTCAAGCATAAACTTTGTTGTTAAGAACATTAAGTCATACCGACAAACAGTCCACATTTGCTTTCCGCGGAAGGGCTCTCGTGGCGTGCACCGGGCTAGATACGTACAGGCAATCTTTCAGTCTTAGGAGAGCAGGGCCGAGGGAGTGCCGTCTGTTACCGAAAACACAAATCTCCGGACTGATGAGTCATTCGTTCCGGTCAGAACCGCACTGACAGTGGTACTCCGGTGCGGCAACTTCTTCGCACTAATCACCTCAGAAGCGCCTCACTTGCATTTCCGCCTCGCCCAAGTATGCTAACCTTTTGAAGCGGAACTTCACATGCAGAGAGACCTGAGCGCATTGGCTAGGCAAACCTACGATCTCGCTATCATCGGTGGCGGGATCAACGGGGCGGCAACGGCGCGGGAGGCGGCGCTGCGCGGGTTGAAAGTGGCGCTGGTGGATGCGCGCGATTTCTCCGCCGGAACTTCCAGCCGCTCGTCGAAGCTCATCCACGGCGGGCTGCGCTATCTCGAGCAATTCGATTTCAAGCTGGTCCACGAATCCCGCACCGAGCGGCGCATTTTGCTCGCCCTGGCCCCTCACCTCGCGATTCCCTTGCCTTTCGTCCTGCCCATCTATCGCGGCGACCCTTACTATCCGCTCAAGATCCGAGTGGGGCTCACGATTTACGACCTGCTGGGCAATCTGGGCCGCGCCGACCGCCATCGGATGCTGAACCGCGAGGAGGCGCTGCGGCTGATTCCCGCGCTCGAAGCCCAAGACCTGCGGGCGGCGGCGGTTTACTACGACTCGGAGACGGATGACGCGCGCCTGACGCTGGAAATGGTTTTGGCGGCCGCCGAGCGCGGGGCTACGGTGGCGAATTACGCAGAGATTCGTGCATTCCAAACTTCCCGGTCATCGGCGGGAATCGCATCCGCAGAAGTCGAGGACCGCCTCAGTGGCCGCCGCTTCGAACTGGCCGCGCGCTTTTGGGTGAATGCCGCCGGACCGTGGGTGGATCATGTGCGCGCACTCTTGCCCGGGTTCGATGGCGCAAAGACCGTCCGGCTGACGAGAGGCACACACGTGATCCTGCCGGCAGTGTCTCCGGACCACGCGCTGTTCGCCGCGGTTCGTCCCGGTGACCGGATTTTCCTCATGCTGCCCTGGCACGGCCACGCACTGCTGGGAACCACCGACACGGACTTTGACGGCGACCCGGCGAGCGTGCAGCCCGACCAGGCCGATATCGATTACCTGCTGTCCGCAGTAAACCGCGTGCTGCGCCAGCCGCTCGCCGCCCATGACGTGATGGGCAGCTTCGCGGGGTTGCGCGCCCTGGCGATTGAGCCCGGCCGCAGCCCTTCCGCCAACACTCGCGAGTATCGCTTTCACGAAGAATCCGAGGTCAAGAACTTCATCACCATTTGCGGGGGAAAACTGACCACCGCCCGGGCACTGGGGGAGAAGCTTGTTGACCGAATCGCCGCGCAACTGGGTGCCACCACCACTTCTGCCCAAGTGAGCCGGACAACTCCGCTGCCGGGTGGGAACACAGGGCCGTTCGAGGATTTCGTCAAAAGGGCGACCGAAGTTGCGAAGGATATCGGCGTGGCGGCGCCCACGGCCGAGCGGATCGTTCGGACCTACGGCAGCCGGTGGATCGAGGTACTCGGGCCGATTCGGAAAAACTCCGGACTCGCCGAGCCGCTCGCGGGGAATCCTTCGCTGCTCACGGCTGAGGTCCAGTTCGCCATCCGGCACGAAATGGCATCGAACGTGGAGGACTTCCTGGTGCGGCGCTCCGGTTTGAACTGGCTTGCGGCGTGCGCGTTGCGCGAGGCGGCTCCCGCCGTGGCGGAGATTTTTGCCCGGGAGTTGGGCTGGACCCCTACGCAGCGGGAAGCCTCACTTGCGGCCTTTGCGTGCTGTTGCCATGCGCCGGCGAGCCCTTAGCCAGTTGGCTTCTTCGAGGTCCGCCATGAAAGCCGCTAAAGCAATCTTAACCGCTACCAAATTGAGTTACTTCTCAGCTTCTTGACTTGGCTGTAAGTGTAGTGTATAGTTGTTCTTACTAGGACAACGTTGCCAATCGACGATAGCCATTCACCCATTATCGGCCAGACTGTTTCACATTACCGCGTGCTGGAGAAGCTCGGCGGTGGAGGAATGGGTGTAGTTTATAAGGCCGAAGATACTCGCCTTCACCGGTCTGTCGCCCTGAAATTTCTGCCGGAGGCTGTCGCCCGAGACCCCCTGGCTTTGGCGCGCTTTCAGCGCGAAGCACAATCTGCCTCCGCCCTGAATCATCCCAACATCTGCACAATCTATGACATTGGCGAATCGGAAGGCCGGGCGTTCATCGCCATGGAGTACCTGGAGGGGGTGACGCTCAAGCACCAGATTCAGGGTCGCCCCCTTGAGTTAGACCGGTTGCTGGAGATCGCCATCGACACCTCGAACGCCCTCGACGTAGCTCATAGCCAGGGCATCATCCATCGCGACATTAAACCCGCGAACATCTTTGCCACCAAACGGGGACACGCCAAGGTGCTGGACTTTGGTTTGGCCAAGGCGACCACGGCGGGCGGCCCTTCCGATCAGGGAGTTTCGAATACTCTCAGCGCCGTCACCCTATGGGACCTGCATCTGACCAGCCCGGGGACAGCGCTGGGCACAGTGGCCTATATGTCGCCGGAGCAGGTGCGGGCCAAGGAACTGGATGCGCGCAGTGATCTGTTCTCCTTTGGCGTGGTGCTGTACGAAATGGCAACGGGAATGTTGCCGTTTCGCGGCGAGAGTTCGGGTGTCATCTTTGAGGCTATCCTGAACCGTGAACCGCCGGAGCCGGTTCGACTGAATCCCGAATGTCCCGCCGAACTCGAACGGATTATCCACAAGGCGCTGGAAAAAGACCGCGACTTGCGTTATCAGAGCGCCGCAGAATTGCACGCCGACCTGAAGCGCCTGAGGCGCGATACGGATTCCGGACGCACCGGGACCGTCACGGCTGTAAGGGGCGCAGTCGGGAAGGTTCAAGAGGCCCACCCGCATCGTCGATGGCCCGCTTGGGCGGTGATATCCGGTGCCGCGCTTATCGCCATCGCGGTAATTCTCGGGTATGTTCTCACGCGCCCACTGCCCCCGCCGCGCGTGCTGCAAACGGTCCAACTCACCGACACCAACCGGGCAAAAAATGATGTGGTCACGGATGGCACGCGGCTCTATTTCGTGGACCCTGCGGGCCTTTCCCAAACCTCCGCGACGGGTGGCGAGACGGCGCCCATACCGACCTCATTACCAACAATTGACCCTAACTTTATCGACCTGTTCGATATTTCAACCGACGCGGCAGAACTTCTTCTGAATACTCACCAGGGAACGTCCCCCGAGGGGCCCCTCTGGACTCTCCCTGTACTCGGAGGCTCTCCTCGACGGTTGGGAGACCTTGAGGTTCACAGTGCGGCGTGGTCACCGGACGGAAAGAGGATTGCCTACTGCCAGGGGAACGCGATATTCCTGGCAGGAAGTGATGGGAGCGAACCAAAGCGTCTCGTCTCGACGGATGGAACTCCGACCCGCATCCGCTGGTCGCCCGACGGAAGCATCCTGCGCTTTACCTTGGACAACCCCCAAATCAATAGCCGCTCACTGTGGCAAGCGTCTGCGGATGGGTCCAATCTTCATCCCCTGCTTCCAGGTTGGAACAACCCATCCAACGAATGCTGTGGCCGCTGGACTCCGGATGGAAAGTATTTTGTCTTTCAGTCAAGACGCGAGGGAACAGCGAATATTTGGGCTCTCCGTGAAAAAGCCGGCCTCTTTCGGCCCGCTTCCCACGACCCCGTGCGGTTGACGACGGGGCCGATGAATACCGGCGATCCCGTCCCCAGCCGAGATGGTAAGAAGCTCTTTGTCGAAGGCTGGCAGCCCCGTGGGGAACTGGTGCGTTACGATGCGAAATCAGGGCAGTTCGCGCCTTATCTTTCGGGAATCTCGGCGTGGGGACTCGACTTCTCTCCCGATAGCGAGTGGGTCGCTTACAATGACTACGCGGATGGCGCCATGTGGCGAAGCAAGGTGGACGGAACCCAAAAGCTTCAGCTTACTTTCCCGCCCATGCAGGCTTACCTGCCGCGATGGTCTCCCGATGGCAAACAGCTCGCCTTCTTTGGCCATCCACCCGGTGAACCCTCGCAAATCTACGTTATTTCCGCAGCCGGAGGTTCACCCGAATTGGTCTATCGCAATGGGAAAAACCTGGCGGATCCCAACTGGTCGGCAGACGGCAAGTCGCTGATCTTCGGAGAGGATGCGAGCAGCAATCAGGGGTCAGCGATCTACGTGCTCGATTTGAAATCGCAAAACCCCTCAAAACTTTCGGGGTCCGATGGACTGTATTCTCCCCGCTGGTCGCCCGACGGACGTTATGTGGTCGCCATCGCTCTGAATTCTCTCAAGCTCCGGCTCTTTGATTTCACCGCGCAAGAGTGGACCGACCTCGCCGATATGTTCGCAGCTTACCCCAGGTGGTCCCGTGACGGCGATTACGTATACTTCAACGGCGCTCAAGATAACGACCCGGGGTATTTCCGCATTCGAATCAGCGATCACAAACTGGAGCGGATTCTTAGCGCCAAGGGGTTTCCGGTGGCCATTGGAGCCTTCGGACAATGGAGCGGCCTCGCCTCGGATGAGTCTCCGCTATTTGTACGCGACGCCAGCATTCAGGAAATCTACGCCCTCGATTGGGAAGCGCCTTAACCCCTTCGGAAACTGACCCCTCCCAAAGATGGTCGTTCGCAAAAAGGTCAGGTAAGATCAGTTTGGAACGGCATTGGCCTTTGCTGTGAACTGATGTGAATGCCCTATCTCCCATCCTGAAACGTGTTCTCGACCGCCGCCCCTCGCCCCTCGCCTGGCCGCCACTCAAGATCGGCCATCGTGGCGCGGCGGGCGAAGCGCCAGAGAACACCATGGCGTCGTTCGACCTCGGCTGGCGGCAAGGTGTGGACGGAATCGAATTCGACGTTCAGCTTTCCTCCGACGATGTTCCGATGGTCATTCACGACGCCCGACTGGCGCGCACCACTTCGGGCAACGGGTGGGTGTGGGAACATCGGGCGAGTGTGTTGCGCCGCCTCGATGCGGGGTCGTGGTTCAATCGTCGTTATCGCCTCCGCGCCCGCGAACGTTACGCGGGAGCGCGCATTCCCCTGCTGGCGGAAGTTCTGCAATGGGTCAAAACGCGGCAGTGCCTGGCTTTCATCGAACTCAAGGATTATCGGCCGGGGGGTGCGGCAAGGGTACTTCAGGAAATCGAGCGTGCCGGCGTTTGGCATTTGACGCGGGTGGTTTCTTTCGACCTGCCATCGCTTCAGCAGGCAAGGAATTTGAGCGGGCAAGCGCACCTGGGGCTGGACTTCTCCGGGCGCCTGCTGCCTATTCGGCGGGCTCTCGCGCTCGGCGCGGAGGCGCTGCTGCCCCACTGGGCGATTGCTTCGCGGGGACTCATTCGCCGCGCCCACCGCGCGGGGTTGCAGGTCATCCCCTGGACGGTTAATTACCCGCTGCACATGCGGCGCAAGATTCTGGATGGTGTGGACGGCCTTATCAGCAACTACCCGGCCAGACTCACCGAAGCTTTGGAGACCATCGAGCGGGCGCGGGCCGAAGGGAAAGGATGAAGGGTGATGGGTAAAGGATAAGGGGTGAAGGTTGAAGAGTGGATCGAGGGCTATTCGGCTCCAGTAATGGATGAGCGTTTTCCTTCATCCTTCATCCTTTGGCTCTTTTCACTGTAACCTGTCACCTGTTCCCTGTAACCTGTCGTTATGGGCAAGACGGTTGCAAAAATCGCCAAGAAATTCTTGATTACGGGGCGCGTACAGGGCGTCGGATATCGATACTTCGCGGATCGATGGGCGTCTCAACTCGGCATCCGCGGATACGTGAAGAACCTCTGGGATGGCAACGTGGAGGTCTATGCCATCGGCGAGGCGATGGCTCTGGAAGAGCTGAAGCGCCAACTGGCCGAGGGCCCGCGCAGCGCGCGTGTTGCCGCCATTGATGAATCGGACGAGCCCGTGGACACGCGGTACGATCGCTTTATCATCGAGGGCGGATGGTAGGAATTCTGAAGGGTAAAGGGTAAAGGAAAAAAGAAAGTTCTCTTCCCTTGCTGGATGTAAAGGCGATCAAGAATCTACCTTTTACCCCTTATCCTTTACCCTTTAACTTTGTTAACGGAGGACCTGTGATCGATCTCAAGAAGCTGATTCGCGAAATCCCGGACTACCCCAAGCCGGGCATTCTCTTTTACGACATCACCACGCTGCTGAAAGACCCGGTGGGCCTGCACTGGGCCGTCGACGTCCTGGCCAATACCTTCCTGGCGCAGAAGATTGACCGGGTAATCGGCATTGAGGCGCGCGGATTCATCTTCGCGCCCATGGTGGCTTACCGCTTGAACGCGGGATTTGTGCCGGCGCGCAAGCCCAACAAGCTGCCCGCCGAGCGGGCCACCATGACCTACAGCCTCGAATACGGAAAGGATGCGATCGAGATTCACCGCGACGCCATCAGCCCGGGCCAGGAAGTGCTGATTATCGATGACCTGCTGGCCACCGGCGGAACCGCCGCCGCCACCGCTCGCCTGGTGGAGTCTCTTGGCGGACGCGTGGCCGGAATCGGATTCGTGATTGAATTGGAAGAGTTGAAGGGCCGCGAAAAGTTGAGCCAATACGCGGTTCATTCGGTCCTGAAGTACTAAAGAACAGTTGATAATTCATAGTCGATAGTCGAAAGTCAAAAGCAACGGGCTATCAGTTTCAACTTTTCAACTATTTGACTTTTCGACTTTCAACTTTTGACTCTCAAGTCTCCTCCAACTTCTTCAGAATCGCATCCAGGAAGAACCCTTCTGGTAGAGAGCCTTCAACATAGGTCCCTTCGTTGATGACGATCTTGGGGACAGCGAAAACGCGGAACCTGTCGGCGAGGTCCGGGAACTCGGTGGCTTCAATGCCATCAGCGCGGACAAGGTCAGATTCCATCGCGAACTGGTAAGCCAGGCGCACGGCTGGCGGGCAATGGGGTCAAGTCGGTGTGGTAAACACTTGCAGGTGAAGCGGCTGGGTAAGTAGGGCCAGCTTCTCGCGGCTCTCGGGCTTCAATCCCGAATCCCCTGCTGAGACCGCCAGAATCGCATCGAGTAGCGCCGCGAACTCGTATCCCGCGGGCAAGCCAAAGAAGCGAATGCCATAATCCTTGCCGTTGCGGATGACGGTGGCGGGAACTTTATCGACTCCGTATTCAGAGACCTTTTCCTTGTCGAGCAGAAAGTCGTAGCTCTCAAGGGAAAGCTTGTCGGAAATTTGCGTGAGTTCTTCGAGCAACTCGCGCGCTTCGCGGCCGTATTCGAGATTCAACTCCTGGGTAAAGTGAACCAGCTTGACTGGACTTACCATCCCCTCAAGTCTCTCGCGGATTTCCGCCACATCCGATTCGCGAAGCAATGTCATCGATTCTCCTTGGTGAAATCAAGGTGAGCAGTCAGGGGCGGCTGGCGCGGGCCCATGAAGCCGCCTGCTATTTAAGATGCGCGAAAGAACAAAGGGATGCGGCCATGGCGGGGCACCGAGCGGTTTAGGCAAAAGGCAATATCGACTTTCATAGCGCGAACAGGAAACCTTCGCTAGGTTTCGGCCTCCGCGTCGAAACCGAATTTCTTCATCTTATATCGCAGCGCGTCGCGGGAAATATCCAGCAGTTTGGCCGCGTGAGTCTGATTGCCGGCGGTTTGTTTAAGCGCCAAGCCCACCAACTCGCGCTCCACTTCTTCGAGTGAAGTACCCTGCTTGGGTAGTTCGAGCACCGGGATCATCCTTCCCGTGGGGAGTGGCCGCCATGACGCCGCAGTACTGGTGACCATCAGCGGAGTATCGGTGAACTCCCCTTCCGGCACACCCACGGGCATGGTGTTATCGTACCCGAGCGCGTGCCCCGACACCTGAATCGGGAGGTAGGTGGGGCGGATGTAATCCGACTCCTCCAGGATCATGGCGCGCTCCACGGCGTTCTTCAATTCGCGCACATTACCTGGCCAATCGTATTGCAGCAGTAAGTCGCGGGTCTCTTGCGTAATCCCTTTCAACGTTTTCCGAAAACGGAAATTGTAGCGTTCAATGAAGAATTCGACCAGCGGCAGGATATCTTCCTTGCGATGTCGCAGAGGGGGAATGAAGATTGGAATAATACTGAGCCGGTAGAACAAATCCTGCCGGAAGGTTCCATCCCGGACGCCTTGTTCCAGATCACGGTTGGAGGCGGCGATGACGCGGATATCCACCCCGATATCCTTCACGCCGCCGATGCGGCGGATGGTCTGATCCTCCAGCGCCCGCAGCAGTTTCGCTTGCAGGTACGTGGACAACTCCCCGATTTCATCCAGGAACAGGGTGCCGCCATCGGCGACTTCAAACAACCCCTTCTTCTGCGCCTTGGCGTCAGTAAAGGCGCCGCGCTCGTGCCCGAAAAGCTCAGCTTCCATCAGGGTCTCGGGAATAGCGGAACAGTTGATCGTCACAAAAGGCTTATCGTTGCGGACGCTATCGTAATGGATGGCCTTGGCGACCAGGTCTTTGCCCGTGCCGCTTTCGCCCTGGATGAGCACGGTGGAGGTTTCACTTACCGCCACCTTGCGTACAAAGGCCATCAACTCGGTCATGCGGGGAGATTTCCCCACAACCTCGTGATAGCCGGAGCGTTTTCGGACCTCGTCGCGCAGGCTGTCGCGTTCGGAGCGCAGGCGCGAACGATCGATGGCGTTGGCCAGGGTGATTTGCAGCTCATCGAAATCAAGCGGCTTCTTGATGAAGTCAAGCGCGCCCAATTTGATGGCCGTCTTGATGTCATCGAGTTGCGGGTCGCCTGTAATCATGATGACGGGAATGGAAAGGTTGTTCTGCTTGATTTCGCGAAGGACTTCGATGCCGCTTAAATCCGGAAGCCGCACGTCGAGGAGGATGAGGTCCGGCCCTTCCGCGCGAATCTGTGCAAGGCCGCCTGTGCCGCTTTCGGCCTCGATGGCGATGTAACCCCACTCTTCCAACTGCCGGCGCACCGACCACCGGATCAGTTTTTCATCGTCTACGATCAGAACTTTTTCATTGGGCATAGATTGAAACCTCGGGATACGGGGCACGGGATACGGGATACGGGGTTAGGGACTCGGGGGAAAAGCTCAACACCCAAATCCCTGGACTGAAGCGTCGTATCCCATGGGGGCAGGTCCCGAGTTACTAAGCGTGTGTCCCGTTCCGTTTCCCGTGTCCCTTGCCTCTAGTCCCTAGCCCCGAGCATCTGCACTTCCTCAACCGCCTCACGCATGGGGAGGTGAATGATAAACCGGCTCCCCTTATTGACTTCACTTTCTGCCGTAAGCGTCCCGCCGTGCTGGCTGATGATGCGCCGGCAGAGTGAAAGCCCCAAACCCGTACCCCCCCGTTTGGTGGTGTAGAATGGCCGGAAGATTTTCTCGAGCTGCTCGCGCGAAATTCCCCCGCCCGTATCGCTAACAGCAATTTCGATGTAATTGGACCGATTCGGCCCTCCCATGCCGCCCAGCACTCGGGCCTGAATTGTTATCTTACCGTCTTGGTTAAGCGCTTGGATACCATTCAGGACCAAATTGAGCAACACCTGGTGAAGTTGCTCAGGGTCCATGCGGAAACGCGGGAGGGGCGAAGGGATTTGGATGGAGAACTCCACGTTCTTGCTTCCGATCTGCTGGCGGGCAAGTTGCAACGTCCGCGCCACCGTGTCCTTCAAATCCGCCATGCCGAATTGCGGGGCCTTGGGGCGCGCGTATGCCAGGAGATCGTTCAACACTTTCTCAATCCGCCGCACTTCCTGCCGGAGGTCATCCAGGATTTCACGGTCGGGGTGATCCTTGGGGAAGTCCTTACTGATAATCTCGATAGCGCCGGCGATCCCCGCCAGCGGGTTCCGAATTTCATGCGCTACGCCCGCAGCCAGTTCCCCCATGGTCGCCAGGTGCTCCGCTTGCACCATTTCGGTATCGTGAACGCGCTGGCAGTGATCGCAGAACTGGCGCCAATTCTCGGTCAGGGAGCGAATTTCCGTTTCCAGCGCCAGCGTGCTGTTGGGAGGTTGTGCGATTTGAACCAGAGAGGGATAGGTGGGAGCGATCTTGCTGAGGGCTCCCCGTAGTTCGCTCAGAATTGCCCAAGACTGACGCTCCTGGTAAATGAGCGTCCCCGTTGCGGCGGAGAGTGCAGCAAGCAGCGCCACTGCCAGCCCTAGCGTGAGGGTCGCGCCATGCCGATATCCTTCCACGCCCACCAACAAGACGATCCCGCACAACGAAGCCACCAGTACAACCAGGTTCTGGTGGAAGGTGGGAGGAAACCGCAAAAGACGTTTTAGCCTTACCCGGTCCAATGGTATGATATTTCCCTTTCAGTGGCACTCAGTGATTAATTTTATCACAAGGCAAATTAGGTGACCAGAAAGCCCGAAACATTCTTCGAGGAAATGAAGCGGTATGTCGGCTTCAGCGAAGAGGATGCTCGCTCGCTTCAAGCTGTCGGGGCGCGCATGAACCCCTACCTGGCGCGCATGTCGGAGCGTTTTTACGACCAGATCACCCACCATCCCGAAGCGATTAACGTATTCACCGGGGGCCAGGAACAAATTGACCGCTTGAAGCGCACGCTACAAGTTTACGCGGAGCGCTTGTTTTGTGGCCCCTTCGATGAGGATTACGCCGCGGAGCGCTACAAGATCGGCGTGCGCCATGTGCTGATCGGCCTGCCTCAGCGCTACATGATCAGCGCCATGGGGGTGGTGCGCACCCACCTTCAGGAAAGCCTGGGTGAAGTACTCCTCTCCGAGCCCGCGCAACTGGAAACTACCCGGCTCGCCTTGGACAAAATCCTGAACGTCGACCTGAACATGATGTGCGAGTCCTACTTTCAGGAGAGTATTCGCCACTTGCGCGAATTGAACCGGAGATTGGAACGGGCCAACTTCGAATTGGCGGAGTTGAGCCATGTCAAAACGGAGTTCCTGGCCACCACCTCGCACGAGTTGCGCACCCCGCTTAATTCCATCCTCGGGTTCTCGCGCCTGATTCTCGACGGCTTGTGTGACAGCCGCGATGAGGAGCGTGAACTGCTGCGCGACGTCTATTCCAGCGCCGAACACCTGTTGTCCATTGTCAATGACCTGCTGGACGTGGCGAAGATCGAGGCGGGCAAACTGCGCTTGGCGCCGGCCATCGTCGACCTGAAGCCCGTGATTCAGGAAGCCAAAGCCGTGGTGAACGTCCAGGCGGCGGCCAAACACCTGACGTTTATCGATGAGACGGAGGCGACGCCGCTGCCCCCCGTGACGGCGGACCCCGCCCGCGCCAAGCAAGTTCTCATCAACCTTTTGGGTAACTCGGTGAAGTTCACCGACAAGGGATGGATTACGCTGCGCGGACGCTCCTTTCCCGACCGCGGCTATGTGGAGTTGGAGATCCAGGATACGGGCATCGGCATTGCTCCGGTGAAGCAGCAGCACTTGTTCGAAAAGTTCCACCAGTTGGACAGCACCTTTACCCGCCAGCAAGGGGGCAGCGGCCTGGGACTGTCGATCTGTCGCAGCCTGGTGGAAATGATGGGCGGACGCATCAAGCTTTGGAGCGCGGGCCAGGGCTGCGGAACCACGGTGACGTTCTCCCTTCCGGTGCGACGGGAACAAGAAGACGTTGTGCACGTGAAAGGCAGGGAAGCCTTGTTGGCGGCGGGGGACGAGAGCGGCGTAAGAGTTCTCGTGGTCGATAACGATTCGGAATTTCGCCACTACTTCAAGACCCTGCTGACCAAGCATGGCTATTATGTTCTGACGGCGGCGACTGCCGACGACGCGCTCGATGCCGCACACCGCTTTCGCCCGCAGGTGCTTATTGTTGATCTGGCCCTGCCCCAGCGTCCGGGGGCGGAACTCGGAGACGGCGCCGATTTGGTCGCCCAGCTCCAAACTGGCGCGTTGATTCGTGAGATCTACTGCTTTATGATCACCGGATACGAGCCCGCGGATGTTCGTGAGCGGCTCTCCCTCCTCCAGGTTACGCCGGAGATCTGGCAGAAACCCTTGGAGGGGGAGCGATTCCTGACGCGGCTGGATGAGGTTCTGCATGGGTCAAAGCAAGGGACGCCGCTAAAATCAATTGCCCCGGCCGGAGGCGCGAGGGACAAGCAGTAGGCACCAGGCAGTGGGCAGTAGGCAGAAGGCCTCACTCGGCCCGTTCGCGTGACAATCTGAATTCTCGAATCTTGAATATTGGGTCCTGATTCTAGCTCGCTTTCAAGATGAGACTAAAAATGATACAATCGCGGCATGTCAAGACCACGACACATCGATTGGAAACTCGTCTCGAAAGCGCGAGCCGTCGTTGCCGAAACCACCGATATC
>JBEKLF010000142.1:0-22027 GCA_050010335.1 Terriglobia bacterium | reverse complement strand
GTGTCGGCCCGCGAAGCGCTTCTCCTTCGCCCCACGCCCAGGACCACGCGAGCATCACTTTTCCGATTGCACCGAACTCCGCTTGGCTCCCAATGCCGCTATCGACGGATTGGGGAGGTTACTTCTACCTTGACGTTCCGCTGCGGCAGAAAATAATATTGGAGACCTCAATTCGGGCAAACAACTAAAGATCAATACGCGAAGGAAGGGAAGGGACGATTTGGCGGCGCCCAAAACGAGCCGGCTGAGCCAGGCCCAACACGATGCCAGGGAACTTGCGGGCTTTGGATACGCTCAGGAGCTCCTACGGAGCATGGGGGGCTTCTCAAACTTTGCGATTTCCTTTTCCATTATTTCCATTCTCACCGGCGCAGTCACCCTGTTTGACTACGGGTTGCAGATGGGCGGCCCGCTGGAAATGACCCTGGGCTGGCCTCTGGCTACGGCCGGCACACTGTTTGTGGCGTTGAGCATGGCGGAACTTTGCTCGGCTTTGCCCACATCCGGAGGTACCTATCACTGGTCGGCGGAGTTGGGCGGCCCCACCTGGGCGTGGTTCACCGCGCTGCTCAATATTGTGGGGTTGGTGGCGGCACTTGCTGCCATCGACTACGGCTGCGCTCAATTCCTTGCGCCAATCCTTGGGCTGGAGGCCTCGGCCAAGGTTTTGCTCCTCACCTACGCTCTAATCCTTGCCTCTCATGGGTTCATCAATCACTATGGAATTCGCTGGGTGGCCTGGCTCAACGATCTCAGCGTCACGGTCCACATCCTTGGCGTTCTTGTGCTGATGGGCGCTCTATGGATCTTCGCTCCCAAGCAGCCTCTGAGTTTCCTTTTGACTTCCACCTCCTCCAGCACCATCCACGCGCCGTATTCGTGGCTGTTCATGCTGGGATTGCTTCAGGCAGCGTGGACTTACACCGGCTACGATGCGTCCGCCCACGTGGCGGAGGAGACCCTTGATCCCCGCCGCCGCGCGCCGTGGGGAATTGTTTTATCGGTTGTGGTCTCGGGGTTCTTCGGCTGCCTGCTGATCCTCTCATTGACATGGGCGATTCCCAGCGTATCCAGCGTGCTCAATGCCAAGGATTCAGCGGGGAACTCGCTTCCGGCAGTGCTCGCGATCGTCACCGCCACGCTCGGGCAGCGCGCGGGCAAGGCGGTCCTGCTGTTGGCGGTGGCGGCGATGTGGTTTTGCGGGCTTTCGACCGTCACCTCGGTGTCCCGGGTGATCTACGCCCTGGCGCGCGACAAAGGTTTGCCCATGGCCAAGTTCTGGAGCAAAACCCACCCTCAGCACAAGACTCCTGGAGCCGCGATTTGGCTTTCGGTGGCCGTGGCATTTCTTGCCCTAGTTTACAGCGCGTCGTATTCCGTGGTGACCTCCCTCAGTGTCCTGGGTTGCTACCTGGCGTATAACATTCCTGTTTATTTGGGTTGGCGGCGAAAGCTGGAATGGGTCGACAAACGCGGCCCCTGGCATTTGGGGCAGCGCAGCAATTTGATCAATGTACTGGCGCTTGTCTGGACGGTGTTCATTTGTGCGATTATGATAATGCCTCCCAACGCTTTGGCAGGCATCAGTATGGCGGTGGTGCTCGCAGTGCTTTACGCGTTGCATCGGTTTACGGGGCCGCATGAAATCCGCAAGCCCACTTGGGTGGTTGCGGAAGCTCCCGCCACGCCCGATTCTCAGCTCTGAGGTTGACCATGGACGTCGCGCGCATCAAGCAGGATTTTAGGCCCTACAAGCTCTATATCGACGGCAAGTGGACCGAGTCGTCGAGCACTGTGAGCATTCCGGTGATGAATCCGGCCACAGGGGAACAACTCACTACCGTCCCCGACGCGAATGCGCAGGACGTGGACCGGGCCGTGCGCGCCGCTCGCCGCGCCTTCGAAAGCGGCGTGTGGCGCAAGATGGATGTTTCGGCGCGGGAACGGATTATCTGGCGAATCGGTGAGCTGATTGAGAAGAACAAGGAGGAATTGGGTCTGCTCGAATCGCTCAACAATGGGAAGACGTTTCAGGAAGCGTTGCGCGGCGATATTCCCCCCACGGCCGACATCTTCTACTACTACGCGGGCTGGGCGCGCAAAATTTACGGCGAGACCATTCCCGTCGACGGCAATTTTCTGAACTACACGTTGCGCGAACCGGTGGGCGTGGTTGGTATGATTACGGCCTGGAACTATCCCATGCTGCTCGCGGCGTGGAAAGTGGCTCCGGCGCTGGCGGCAGGCTGCACGATGGTCATCAAACCCTCGGAGATGACCCCCCTCACCACCTTCAAACTCGCGGAATATTGCCAGCAGGCGGGCGTGCCGGACGGGGTGGTAAACGTGGTGACCGGGTATGGTCCCACGGCAGGCGAGGCGTTGGGCCGCCACATGGATGTGGATAAGGTGGCGTTCACGGGCAGTGTGCGTACGGCGCGAGCGCTGCTGAAGGCTTCCGGCGAAAGTAACCTGAAGCGGCTGTCGCTCGAACTCGGAGGAAAATCTCCCAACATCATCTTTCCCGATGCCGACCTGGAGCGGGCGGCGAAGTCGGCCTTCTGGGGGATTTATGCCAACAAGGGAGAAGTGTGCAGCGCCGGTTCGCGGCTGCTGGTGCACGAGAAAATATATGACGAGTTCGTGGGCACCCTGGCGGAGCGGGCGGGGAAGATGAAAGTCGGGGACCCGCTCGACCCGGCATCGGAAATGGGTTCACAAATCAGCCAGGCGCAAATGGAAAGGATCCTCACCTACATTGATAGCGGTCGCGCGGAAGGCGCGAGTTTGCTGACGGGCGGCGAGCGTGACTTGGAAGGAGACAAAGCCCGGGGATTTTACGTGAAGCCTACGGTGTTCGCGAATGTTCAGCCACGAATGAAGATCGCGCAGGAAGAAATCTTCGGTCCCGTGCTCGCGGCGCTGAAGTTTCGGGATGCAGAGGAAGCTGCGGAGATCGCCAATTCCACGATCTACGGGCTGGTCTCTGCCGTGTGGACGCGCGACATCGCGACCGCGCATCGCCTCGCCCAGCAAATCAAGGCGGGCTCGGTTTGGATTAATGCCTACAATTGTTTTGACAGCAGTTCGCCCTTCGGCGGCTATAAACAGAGCGGCTTCGGCCGGGAAATGGGCCCGCACGCTCTGGAGTCCTACACGCAAGTTAAATCGGTTTGGGTCGCTCTGGAGTAGAGCAGTGGCGAGTGGTTAGTGGCTAGTGGTCAGCGGGAGGCGTCCTAATCTGAGGCGTAGCGTCGGCTTCCAGCCGGCACAGAAGCCGACAAGATGGCGGCGGTACGTTCAAACTAGGACACTACCGGCCAATGGGGCGGGTTAACTGGCTGTTGGGATATAAGGTACAACCAGCCACTATCCACTGACGACTAGCCACTTCTCATACCCGAGGTACAAATGACCGTCGACGAAATCAAGCAGCTCTTTGCCACCCACCACATCGAGAAGGTCAAGCTGGGTGGGTTCGATGTAGACGGCGTGTTGCGCGGCAAGTACATTTCCCTGGAGAAATTCTGGTCGGGTGCCGACGCCGGCCTGGGGTTTTGTGACGTCATCTTCGGTTGGGACAGTTCGGATGGGCTTTACGACAATGTCCAACTGACCGGCTGGCATACGGGCTATCCCGATGGGGTGGCGCGAATCGATTTGTCCACCTTTCGTGTCTTGCCGTGGGAACCGGACACCGCGTTCTTCCTCGTCGACTTCCTGAACAAAGATGGCAGTCCGCTGGCCGCCTCGCCGCGTCAAGTGCTGCGCCGCGTCGTGGAGCGCGCCGGTTCCATGGGGTACATCGCGAATGCCGCTATCGAGTACGAATACTTTTTCTTCGCTGAAGACCCGCATTCGATCCGGCAAAAGCACTTCCGCGACCTCGTGCCGCTCTCGCCAGGCATGTTTGGTTATAGCTTTCTGCGCGCTTCGGTGCATTCGGACCTCGCCCATACAATTCTGGATGCAATGCGTGCGATGGGAATCGAGATCGAGGGATTCCACACGGAGACGGGCCCGGGCGTGTACGAGACGGCCATTCGCTACAGTGACGCGCTGAGCGCCGCCGACCACGCCGCCCTGTTCAAGACGGTGGTTAAGATCCTGGCGCAGAAGCATGCGTTGGTAGCCACTTTTATGGCCAAGTGGAATAGCAACTTGCCCGGTTGCAGCGGGCACATCCATCAGAGCCTCGCGGACGCTCAGAGCGGCAAGAATCTTTTCTACGCGCCGGAGGGCGAGCGGGAGATGTCGGGCCTGATGCGGCATTATATGGCGGGGCAGCTTTCCTTGATGCGTGAGTTCGCCGCGATGTTCCTGCCCACGGTGAATTCCTACAAACGGACCGTGCCGGGCACGTGGGCGCCGACCAACGTCACCTGGGGAATTGACAATCGCACCACCGCCCTGCGAGCCATCCCCGCCGGCAGCAAGGCCACGCGCATCGAGCTGCGGCTGCCGGGCGCGGACTCCAACCCTTATCTCGCGCTCGCGGCAAGCTTGGCTGCGGGGCTTTACGGCATCGAAAACAAGTTGGAGCTTGGTGCGCCAACGGTGAATGCCTATGCGTCCAAGGCGCCGGCGTTGCCGCGCACGCTGGAGAAATCTGCGGCGCTTTTCCGGTCGAGCGACGCGGCGCGCGAATACTTTGGCGCAGATTTTGTCGAGCATTACGCCGCCACGCGCCAGTGGGAAGTGCGCCAGTTCAGAAAAGCAGTGACGGATTGGGAGCTGGAACGGTATTTCGAAATTGTTTGAGCTGACCGCTGAAAGCTGGGAGCTGATAACATCATGATTTCCAGATTCTCCTTCCCCACCCGAATCGTCTTTGGCCCTGGCGCTGTGCGTGAGCTGGGCAATGAAGCCCGGCAACGGGGAATCACGCGCCCGCTCCTGGTCACGGACCGCGGCGTCGCTGCGTGTGGACTGGCTGAGCAGATTCTGGCGGAGGCTCGGCGGGCAGGCTTGGCCGCCTCGCTTTTTGAAGATGTGGACCCCAATCCCGTGGAGAAGAACGTCCAAGAAGGATTGGAGGCCTATCGGCGCGGGAATTGCGAAGGCGTAATCGGCTTGGGCGGGGGCAGCGCACTCGATGTTGCTAAAGCAGTGCGCTTGGTGGTTACCCATCCGTTCCCCCTCGAGCAATACGACGACATCTTGGACGGCGCGGCGAGAATCAGAGCCAACATTCCACCCATGATCGCCATCGCCACCACCGCCGGCACGGGAAGCGAAGTGGGAAGGAGCACAGTCATCATTCTGGAAGCGACAGATCGCAAGACGGTGATTTTCAGCCCCCACCTGATGCCCAACGTTGCCCTGGCTGATCCGGAGTTGACTCTGGGCATGCCCCCGAAGATTACCGCCGGTACGGGCCTGGACGCACTGACGCACAACGTGGAAGCTTACCTGGCGCTGGGTTACCATCCCCTGTGCGACGCCATCGCGCTTCAAGGAGCCCGACTGGCCATTCAGAATCTTCCACGGGCGGTTCACAACGGAAACGACCTGGATGCGCGTAGCAATATGATGATGGCGGCGATGATGGGCGCCGTAGCTTTTCAAAAAGGGTTGGGCGCCGTTCACTCCCTTGCTCATCCTCTTTCAAGTATTGCCCATTTACATCATGGTACCACGAATGGCATTCTGCTGCCCCACGTGCTGGAATTCAATCGCCTCGTCTCCGAGGTCCGCCTGCGCGATCTTGCCGTTGCCATGGAGCTTGACGGCGCCCAGGGGTCGGCCTCAGAAGCCGCCACAGCGCTCATCACCCGGGTGCGCAGACTCTTGCCGGAAGTCGGAATACCGGAAACCCTCGGCGCGCTGGGAGTGAGTCGCGACCTTATTCCGTTGCTGGCCAAGAAAGCTATGGAAGACGCCTGCCACCAGTCGAATCCCCGGCCTTGTACCGAAGCGGACATGATCGCGCTCTACGAAAAGGCGTTTTGAAACGCGCGGTCTTTTAACTACGGCGTGTCACGGATTTTTGATTCTTATCAAGCTCTCTACCCCGCACAGTATGCCAAAAGGGAAGCACGTGTAGCGCGGACCTGTTCTGTAGGTCCGCGGCCTTTCCTCGCCAATCGGGAACGAGCCGCGGACCTAAAAAACAGGTCCGCGCTACGGATATTCGATGGTGAGAGCGTGACGGGAATTTCTGGCCTCAAAACTGAGGTGGTGTTAGTATCAGCCCGCAATCGTGCTGCAGGATAATTTTCAATTTATCGGAGGGGCGGGCTTCATGAGAGACGGATCGAAAAGCAATCGTACCAACGCGCGCGAGGGTGCGCACAGTCGGAAAACCTACGGGCGACGTCTTCAGTGGGTAGTTCTTTCTTTACTGCTTGGGGTTGTAACGGCGGCCGCTGACGTTAAATTACCTGCGCTGATCAGTGACAACATGGTGTTGCAGCAAGGCCGCCAGGTGGCGATTTGGGGAACGGCTGACGCGGGCGAACAAGTCACCGTGAGCCTGGGTGAACAAAAGGAAGCGGCCACTGCCGATGGCAATGGACTTTGGAAAGTGGAGTTGGGGCCTCTCAAAAAGGGCGGGCCCTTCGAAATGACGGTGGCGGGAAAGAACACCATTACCATCCACAACGTTCTGGTGGGCGAAGTGTGGGTGTGCTCCGGCCAATCGAATATGGAGTTCGCCGTGTGGAACCACAACGTGTTTGGTGGAGTGAAGAATGAGGAGCAGGAAGTTGCGGCGGCCAACTATCCGCTGATGCGGCTTTTCATTGTGAAAAAGGCGGTGGCGGGGAAACCCCAGACCGACGTGCAGGGCCAGTGGGTCGTGGCCAGCCCCGCGACGGTAGGGAACTTTTCCGCGGTGGGTTATTTCTTCGGCCGGGATTTGTACCGAGCCGTGAAATTCCCCGTGGGGCTCATCGACTCCACCTGGGGGGGGACGGAAGCCGAGGCCTGGACAAGCGAAGCGGCTTTGCAGGCCGACCCCGATTTAAAGGTTGTGGCGGACTCGTGGCAGCAGAGAATTGCCGACTTCCCTCATGCGCTCGAACAGTACGAGCAGAAATTGGGAGAAGGGGAGAAGGCCGCGGAAGAGGCCGAGGCCGGCGGCAAGGTCGCTCTGAGCATGCCCGATGTTCCTAAAGATCCGCGCGGTCATCCCTGGCGCGCTGCCGGGTTGTGGAATGCGATGATGGCGCCCCTTACGCCTTACGCGATCGCGGGGGCCATTTGGTATCAGGGTGAATCGAACGCGGACTTCGCCTATCAATACCGGAAGGTCTTCGCCACGATGATCCAACAATGGCGCAGTTCTTGGGGTGAGGGAGACTTTCCATTTCTTTTCGTCCAGCTCGCGAGTTTTAGTCCAGGCGCGAAAAATCCCGACGCCTGGGCCACCCTTAGGGAATCGCAGGAGAAAACCTTGGCGTTGCCGAAAACCGGCATGGCCGTGGCGATTGACATCGGCGAGTCCTATGATATTCATCCCAAGAACAAGCAGGAGGTGGGCCGGCGATTGGCGCTGGCTGCCGAGAACATTGCCTATGGCCGAAAGGTCGAATACCGTGGGCCGACGTTCAAATCCTTGCGCGCGGAGAAGGGAACTCTGCGCCTGCAATTTACCCACGCGGTAGGGGGGTTGGTGGTCCGCGGCCAAAGTTTGAAGGGATTTGAGATCGCCGGGGAGGACCAGAAATTCTTCCCTGCGGAAGCCAAAGTAGAAGGCACGGAGGTGGTGCTTTCCAGCCCGCATGTCACCAAGCCGGTGGCCGCGCGGTACGCTTGGGCGAACGACCCCCCATGCAATCTCTATAATAAGCTGGGCCTGCCCGCCCCGCCGTTTCGTTCGGATGACTGGCCGGTATCAACGCAGACCCTGGTGCGGACGGAAGCCAGCAAGCTCTGGTGAAGCGATTCATGTTGAAGTGGCTGGTCATCGGCATTGGCGATATCACGACCAAGCGCGTGATCCCGGCGCTGCTCGAGGAAAAACGCAGTGAGCTTTGGGGTATTGTCACGCGTGACCCGGCGAAGGCCGCGCCTTACGGGGTGCGGGCCTTCACCGATTTGGATGCGGCAATGGCGGCTGGTGGCGCGGACGCCGTCTACGTGGCGTCGCCGGTGTTTCTCCACGCGCCGCAAACCCTGGCGTCGCTGCGGGCAGGGAAGCAAGTACTCTGCGAAAAGCCCATGGCAATGAACTACGCCGGAGCGAAGTCGATGGTGGAGGCGGCGCGCGCCGTCGCCAAAACACTGGGGGTGGCCTATTACCGCCGCGCGTATCCCAAGGTGGGGCGAGCAAAGGAACTAATCCGCGATGGAGCGATTGGGCAACCGCTGCTCGCTTACATCACCTGCCAGGATTGGCGCTCGGGCGAGGGGGCCGAGCGGACGTGGCTGCTGGACCCCATTCAGGCAGGCGGGGGACCGCTATTTGACATTGGTTCTCACCGGATCGATGTGCTGAACTTCCTTTTCGGCGAACCGCGGCGCGTTGCGGGACAGTTATCTAACGCCGTGCACTCGTTGGACGTGGAAGATTGCGCCACGGTCCTGATCGAATACGCGAGCAAAGTACGGGGCATTGTCGACGTCCGTTGGAACTCACGTGTGAGGCGGGATGAATTGCGGATTATTGGCACCGAGGGGGAGATGGACCTTAGTCCGCTGAGCGGTCCGGAGCTGGTTTACCCCGGAGGGCGCGAGGAGTTGCCCCCAAGCCCGAATTTCCATTTCCCCTGTATTGAGAATTACGTGGCGGCCGTGCTTGATGGGGTCCCGCTGCTGGCCAGCGGCGAGAGTTCACTCTGGACCGATTGGGTGACGGAACAAGTGGTGTTGCAAAACCCCCACTAGGCGGACGCCAGACCAAAGACCTTTTCTGTGTACACCCGGCTGCGGAGTAGGTCTTCTTCCAACCCGCGGGTCATGGCCGTGTCTTTCTCGTAAGCCAATTCCACCACCAGGAAACCCTTATAGTTGATCTGGTGCAAGTACTCAGCGACAGGGGCGTAATCCACGTCTCCTGGCCCGAAGTCTTCCATCCAAACGCCGTGTTGGGAGTTTCGCAGGTGCAGACTCTCGACCCGCGTGCCAACGCGCTGCAAGAAGGGCATCACCTGCTGGCCCCCGCGATAAGCCCAATGAACGTCCACGCAACACCCGGCCAGCTTGGGGTCCGTGTGTTGCAGCTCGTACCACCATTCGCGGGCGTTTTCGCGGAGTTCGGGGGTGTGGTGGTGGAGCAGCAACCGTATCCCCATGCGCCGCAGAGCTCCGCCTAATTGGTTGATGTAGTGGGCCTGGGTTTTCAGCTCATGGTCAGATTTGCGCCCCTGGTTCGGCAGGGGACTGGGGTTGGTGATTATGACCCGGGTTCCCAGGGGCTTTAGGAACGCGGCCAACTCCAGCACTGACCGAATCGACATCTCGGCGGCGTGCGGTTCGTGCATCGTGGTTCCCGCGTAAACGCTTTCCGGGTTCAACTGAAATTTCGCCAGCAGGTCGGTCGTGCGCCTTCGCACGTCGGGCGCGAAGAACTCCGCGGAAAGTTCCACGCGGTGGTATCCGGCCTGATGAGTTTCCCGCAGCGCCTCTTCCTCGCCTTCCGCCAAAGTCACTTTCGTGGCGGCGAAGTGCTGGATCCAAATATAGCCTTCCACGGACAGCTTGGGAGCGTATCCGCCGGCGTCTGTGCCGGATGAACCCCAGACTAAACCCGGGGGGAAGAGCGCCGCGCCGGCAAGCTTGGCAGCCTTCCCTAAGATTTCTCGCCGAGTGCACGCCACACATTGGACTTTCATGGCTCCTCCTCGATGGGTCCCGCAAATCGCCACGAGATTCTTCCCCAGCCCGGGGTTAAGCGATCTGAGGAAATGACGTGATGACTTTACGGCTGGATTCCTAACGGGTCAAGCGTTTCTAATGGGAAGACGCCAGACGGTGTCGGCTGGGGAAAGATTCAGGAGGGGAGGCTTTCGTTTGCTTTCTCAGCGTCGCTTGCCAGGCTCCGCAGAAGGTTGGGGAGTTGTTGCGTGAAGGCCGACCGAGCCATGACCGAGTCACATCCCGCGGCGCGGGCGGCGGAAATGATCTCTCCCTGGACATGCGAGGCGAACGCTACGATACGAATCGAGCGGGTGGAGGGGTCAGCTTTGAGATCTCGAATCCAATCGAGGGCGGACAATCCGCGCGAATTGAGGTCTAAGATGATGGCTTGCGGCTGGGCCTCGGCGATGGCAGCGAGGCCGCGTCGAGAGTCACCCGTAACCACCGTCGTCCCAACAGCTTTCGCCGTTTCCCGAATCTTCGCTAGAAAGAAGAGGTCTTCCACCAATGCCACGATGGTCGATGTCATCGTTTTGCCCTCCCAAGTGGAACTCACGTTCGAGAGCCGGAACTACTGGGTTGATGGTCCGACCTCCGCTGATAAACTCAGCCCCCGCTCCCAATATACCGCAGGTCTACTTGGCCGTCAGAAACGTTAACGCAATTTTTCACACTTCCGATAAGGGGATAAGTAACCCAAAAGGCATGGTGGACGTCGAAAACACCTATGGACCCCGAAAACACTCCAGACAATAAGAACGTCGGCAAGAAATCACTTCGCCTCGTCAGGCCATCGATCGTCGTACTTTGCGGCCCTGCGGGTTGCGGGAAATCCACGTTCGCCGAACGGCACTTTCGCGCCACTCAGATTATTTCTTCGGATTGGGCGCGCGCCCGCGTCGCAGATGATGAGCGCGACCAGCGCTACAACTTGCAGGCCTTTGCGTTGGTGCACTTCCTTATAGAACAGCGGCTTACGTTGAACCGGCTTTGCGTGGTCGATTCCACGGCGCTGGCGCCGCAGGACAGGAAAGAGTTGGTCAACCTGGCAAAAAAGTACCAGGTGCCCACCACCCTGTTGCTCTTCAATGTCCCCCTCCAAACCTGCATCGAGCGTGACGAAAAGCGGGAGCGCTCCGTGGGCAGGCCTGTCGTCGAGCGTCAGTACCAGGCCTTTGAGCAGAGTAAAGAGGCGATTCATCAGGAAGGATTCGACCAAGTGGTGCTGATCCAGGATGGAGACCAGGAAACGGTGCAGGTCGAAATCCTCTTTCGGCCTGTCGCGCGGCAGCCGTTCCGTCCCGAGCGGCCCGATCCCGGCGCCTCTCGAAGGTTTGAGCGCCCGGCGCAGCCCCCGCGGCCGCGGCAGCGCGGGTCTGGGGGTAACGGCCACTCCGTTTCCGCCACCGGCGTTCCGCCCGCAGCCCGGCCCGCGGCCGCTCCTCGACTTGCCGCGACCCCCGCCTCGGTTCCCACGCCGAAAGCGGCAGCCCCGCGAGTGGGAGAGACTCCTGCACAGGTGGTGCAGGCGCAACCCCCAACTTCGGCGCATCCGCCTGCTTCCCCAGCCGTGGCCCACCCACCGGGTGTACAGCCGCAAGCGGTCGCGTCCCCCAAACCTTCGCCGGCGGCCGCTCCAGGAACAGTCCCAGCGGCGCCGGAAGATTCAGGTGGAAAGTAAGCCTGGCCTACAGTAGTGTCCTAAGTTAATGGAGAAGGGTTCGCTTCAACGGTCCGGGCGCCCGGTGAGGCGGTCGTATACGGTCCGGGCGTTGGTGGTTCCCAGGGATTCGTTGTAGAGGCTCTTTAACCCCAGAATATGGCGCACTTCTTCGTCAAAGCGATGGAGGACTTCCAGGTCGACCTTGCGAATGGGGAAGCGCTTGCCGTCCGGCTTTGAGTACCAGAACTTCTGATAACCTTGATCCTCCAATTCGCAGTTAATTCCATGGACGACGAAGTAAGGCGTGCCCGAGTAAATCAGATTTCCCTTTTGGTTTTCCAGATAGGCGACGCAACCTGATTTCTTCAGCTCGATTCTTCCCGGCGGAGCGTCAGCCACCACAAAACCCGCTTGCTCAAATTGCTTTTGCACCGTCTGCGCCCGTGCGGCGTCTTTTGCCATAAGTGGTTCCCATCTGCCTTATCAATCTGACGTAGAGGCGGCTTTAGGCCGTCCTATGGCGAGGTAAACTCGCCGCTACAACATCAAATCCGCCCATTACCCCGGTGGCCGCAGGTTGACACAATTCGGAACCTGCCCCTAGAATAAGAAGTCTATTGCACCGATGGCAGAAAACGCAAGGGCGGCAACCATTCAAAACTCCCCAATACTTCGCGGGCCGGTAGGCCTGCTGGACCTGATCGGCAACACGTCACTGGTGCGCCTGGCGCGCATTCGCCCCACCTCGCCCGAGGTCGAGATTTACGCCAAGGCGGAATGGGAGAATCCCGGCAGCTCGGTAAAAGATCGCCCGGCAATGAATATCATCCGCGAGGCGGAAGCCGCCGGACTGATGTCGCGGGACAGAACCCTGATTGACTCGACCTCCGGTAATACCGGCATCGCTTACGCGATGATCTGCGCCGCCAAGAATTACCGCGTCAAGCTTTGCATGCCCTCGAACGTGAGCATGGAGCGCAAGCGAATTCTGAAAGCCTACGGCGCCGAAATCGTTTACACCGACCCCATGGAAGGCTCTGACGGCGCCATTCGCCGGGTGCGCGCCATGGCCCAGGAGAATCCCGGCGATTATTTCTACGCCAACCAGTACGATAATCCCGCCAACTGGCGCGCCCATTATTTGACCACCGCCCTCGAGATCTTCGAGCAGACGGAAGGCCGCGTGACCCACTACGTGGCGGGGCTCGGCACCAGCGGCACGTTCATCGGGACCGCGCGGCGGCTGAAGGAGCTGAATCCTCACATCCAATGCCTGTCGTTCCAGCCGGACTCGCCCTTTCACGGACTGGAGGGCATGAAGCACATGCCCACGGCCATCAAACCGGGGATTTACGAGCCGAGCGTCGCTGACGAAAACCTTGAAATCGCGACGGAAGACGCGCACATCATGACCCTGCGACTCGCGCGCGAGGAAGGCCTGCTGGTGGGGGTCTCCGCCGGCGCTGCCATGGTCGCCGCGCTCAAGGTGGCAAATCGATTGACACGCGGCGTAGTGGTGACCGTTTTCCCTGACAGCGGCGACAAGTATTTAAGTGAGCGGTTTTGGGACGAAGGAAGCTAGGGGATCGGGTCATTTGGTGATCGGGTCATTGGATTGCCGATTGACGATTTTCGATTGCTTCCATCGCAGACCGACAATCAGCATGCAGTTATTCTAAGCCCGCTTTTTGGGCCAAGCCCGTCGCTAACTTAATGAAACGATGAACCGATGACTCAATGACGCGATAGACCTATGCCTCTTCGACTTAACAAACCAGAATTGGAATCCATCCGCCAGCACGCAGCGCGGGACTATCCCAGCGAGTGCTGTGGAATACTATTGGGTAAGGCGGATGGCGACGCGAAGCAGGTGTCGGAGGTTGTGCCCCTCACCAACTTGCGGCATGACCCCGGTCGCGCGCAGGAACTCCTGCCGTTGGACGACCCGGGCAGGGAAACGGACAAAAACCGTTTCCTAATTGATCCGCTCGACCAGTTGCGCGTGGAAAAGCGCGCACGGGCGCGGGGGCTTGATGTATTGGGATATTACCATTCTCACCCCGATCATCCGGCGCGGCCCTCGATTTATGACCGCGACCACGCCTGGCCCTGGTATTCCTATGTTATAATTGCTGTTGAGCGGGGCGCTCCAAGAGACTTGACGAGTTGGGTTTTAGCCGAGGATCGGTCGGCCTTTGGGGCCGAGACATTGGTGATTGAATGATTGGTGATTTGTGATTGTGCGATTGAGCCATTGGTGATTTGCGATCGGTGATCGAGTGGTTCTTGCGAGGTTCGATGATCTGTTTTAATCGCAAATCTCAAATCACAAATCGCAAATACCGTTGAATCCTTTGGCTTTGCGCCGCATCGAATAATTTGGGGTGAAGCAGTGGTGAGATAGAAATGTTGGTTGAACGGTTATTCCAAGCGACTCGATAATGTTTTCAATCACAAATCACCAATCGTAAATCACAAATGGCTCAATCACCAATCGCCAATCACAAATCGCAAATGAAGGAGACCTAATGCCGGTTAAGGTGATTATCCCGACTCCGCTGCGACAATATGCGGAAAAGAAGGAGTCGCTGGAAGTGCAGGCAAAAACGGTTGGTGAGGCCCTCGTGGCCATTACGTCGCAGTACGGCGACCTTCGCAAACATCTTTACAATGACGAGGGCAAGCTCCGCAGCTTTGTGAACATCTACGTGGGCGACGAGGACATTCGCTTTCTGCAAAAGGACCAGACTCCCCTGAAAGAAAATGATGTGATCAGCATCGTACCTTCCATTGCCGGCGGCACGGCCCCTTCGTTTTGCTCCGGGCAGGCTCTGCGTTGTATCTGTAGCTACCCTGGGTTCCCATCCCGTCAAGCCGGGGTGGCGAATCCCGGGCGAATCCCCCGAAAAAGTCATCAGCTCTCAGTCATCAGTTTTCAGTGCAAGTTCTCACGTATGGGTTCTTACTGACGACTGAAGACTGACTACCGACAACTAACCACGAACAAGTTATTACGGAAGGATTCGATATGAGTACAGCGACAATGATTCAACCCGCGCAACTGAGCAAGGACGAGATCCTGCGTTATAGCCGCCACCTGATCATGCCGGAAGTCGGCATGGAGGGCCAACTGAAGTTGAAGCAGGCCAAGGTCCTGTGTATTGGCGCAGGCGGCCTGGGCTCGCCCCTGGCGCTTTACCTCGGCGCTGCGGGCGTGGGCAAGCTCGGCCTGGTGGATTTCGATGTGGTGGATTTCACCAACCTGCAACGGCAGGTCATTCACGGCACCAGCGACGTGGGGCGCACCAAGCTCCAATCAGCGCGCGACACCTTGCAGGAAATCAACCCCAATGTCGAAATCGAAACCTTTGAAACGCGCCTGAGCAGCGACAACGCGCTCGACATTTTCCGCGAGTACGACATAGTCGCCGACGGCACCGACAACTTCCCCACGCGCTACTTGGTGAACGACGCCTGCGTTTTGCTGGGCAAGCCCAACGTCTACGCCAGCATCTTCCGCTTTGAAGGCCAGGCTTCGATTTTCTATGCCGAGCAGGGTCCGTGCTACCGCTGCCTGTATCCGGAGCCGCCTCCGCCCGGCCTGGTACCCAGTTGCGCCGAGGGCGGCGTGCTGGGAGTGCTGCCCGGAATCATGGGTTGCATCCAGGCGATGGAAACGATAAAGCTGATTTTGGGCCGCGGAGATTCGCTTATTGGACGTCTGTTGCTGTTTGACGCACTCGGCATGAAGTTTCGCGAGCTGAAGCTGCGCAAAAATCCCGATTGCCCGATCTGCGGGACGAATCGTACCATCACCAAGCTGATTGACTACGAGCAGTTCTGCGGAATTCGCGGCGAGGAGCATATGCCTGTGCAAACCGGTATCCCGGAAATCACTCCTGCAGAAGTGAAAGAGAAGATGGATGCGCACGAACCCTTTGTCCTGATCGACGTGCGCGAGCCCCATGAGTACCAAATTTGCCGCATCCCGGGTTCGAAACTCATTCCCCTCGGGGAAGTGCCCAAGCGGATGAACGAGCTGGATTCGGCCGACGAGATCGTGGTGCATTGCAAGTCCGGAATGCGCAGCGCCAAGGCGGTGGACCTGCTCATGAAGTCCGGCTTCCTCAAGATCCATAACCTGAAGGGTGGAATCCTGGCGTGGTCGGACCAAGTTGATCCGTCGGTGCCAAAGTATTGAAGGCCAGTGATTAGTGGACAGTGGCTAGTGGACAGTGGGCAGGGCGTGGTGTGAAGTCCTGCCTTGAGGTGATGTAGCGCCGCGCCGGTGTGGCTGCCAAATTGCCGATATCTCTGGTGGGCCTAGTTCGTCTGAGCAAATTCCCGCATCGGATGAGACGCGCCCTGATTTCCAGTCGAGAACCTGGCGGGAAGAGAAATACTGTGAACAACTTAGCGATCGCATTGCGGAAGCATGACTTGACGGTGGCAGGCGTCGCCGCCCCCCGCATTCTGCGCCATCTCACCCTCTGCTGCATCTGTAGCTAGCCTGGGTTCCTGCCCATGGGCAGGGATTTCAAGGCGAATCACCTTAAAAAAATCCTGACGACCCAATTCAAAGGAGAAATCATGTCAAATTTCTTTGCAGACAACGCCGCGAGTATCGGCAGAACCCCGCTGGTCCGATTGAACCGGTTGGCCGCGGGTAGTTCTGCCACCGTGCTGGCCAAGATCGAAGGCCGTGGGCCGGCATACTCGGTGAAAGACCGTATTGGCGCCGCCATGGTTTTGGACGCCGAGCAGCGGGGCGTGTTGAAGCCCGGCGTGGAGATTATCGAGCCCACCAGCGGCAATACGGGAATCGCTCTGGCCTTCGTGGCTGCGGCGCGTGGTTACAGCCTGACCCTCACGATGCCGGAAACCATGTCGCTCGAGCGCCGGCGCGTGCTGGCGGCGTTCGGCGCGAAGCTGGTGCTGACGCCCGGACCGGAGGGCATGCCCGGCGCCATCCGGCGGGCCACGGAGATTGCTCAATCCGACCCTCAGCACTATTTTCTTCCGCAGCAGTTTGAGAATCCTGCGAACCCCGCCATCCATGAGAAAACCACCGGCCCGGAAATCTGGAATGACACCGACGGTGCCATTGATGTGCTGGTTTCCGGCATCGGCACGGGCGGCACAATTACGGGCGTCTCGCGCTTTATCAAAAATACGAAAGGCAAGAAAATCATCTCCGTGGGTGTTGAGCCTTCGGCGAGCCCGGTGATTACTCAGCACCAGCAGGGATTGCCGCTAAAGCCCGCGCCGCACAAAATCCAGGGCATTGGCGCGGGAATCATCCCGAAAACTCTTGACCTGTCGCTGGTCGATCGCGTCGAGCAGGTATCAAACGATGAGGCCATTGAATTTGCCCGGCGCCTGACGCGCGAGGAGGGCATCTTGAGCGGCATTTCGTGCGGCGCCGCGACAGCCGCGGCCATTCGATTGGCCAAGCAACCGGAATTTGGCGGCAAGACAATTGTCGTCGTATTGCCGGATTCCGGCGAGCGCTACATTTCCACGGTGCTGTTCGAGGGGATTGGATAAGAGGTGTCAGGTAACAGGTGTCAGGTGTCAGGAAGTAGCGGAGGTGTCATGTATCAGGTTTCAGAGGAGGTCCCGGTATCAGGTGATAGGATTTCACCGGTACCTGGCACATGGAGCTTAGAACAGGTGTCAGTTGGGTGTTAGGTTTTTACTGACACCTGACACCTGGCACCTGACGCCTGACACCACGGGAGGTTCCAAAATGAGCGCCGACGACATGAAGTGCCTCGCGCAGGAGTTTCGGGCGGACCTGGATGCGCAACTGGCCGAGGACGAGCACAGCGATTTCAATTTGCCTAGGCGTGAGGCAGTGGCCACCATCTGCCGCCGATACCTGGAAATTCTTTTTCCCATTTACTACCTCTGCGGCGAACGCGAGGTGCCGGGCACGCTGGCTTGTCATCACTTGATCGAGATTCAGACCCTGCTCTCAAACCAGATTTGCAGCGCGGTGCGTTTTGAGTGCCGCCGAAATGGTAAGCCGACACCTGCGGACCTTGAGCATTATGCCGAAGAGGCCCATAAGAGCTTGTTCGGGCAGTTGCCGGAGCTTGCCCGCCTGCTTTCGACCGATATCGAAGCGGCCTACCACAACGACCCGGCCGCTTCGAGCGTTGAGGAAATCCTGCTGGCTTACCCCTACATCGAGCCCGTCACCGTCCAGCGTCTCGCGCATCGCCTCTATCTCCTCGATGTCCCCTTCATCCCTCGCATGATGACGGAGATTGCGCACAGCCACACCGGCATCGACATTCATCCCGGAGCTTCCATCGGCGAATCGTTTTTCATCGATCACGGTACGGGCGTGGTGATCGGTGAAACGTCCATCATCGGAAACAAGGTGACGCTTTACCACGGCGTGACGCTGGGGGCCTTTAATCCGCTCAGCAAGGATGACGATGGCCAACTGCGCCGCGGGCAGGGAAACAAGCGCCACCCGACGATCGAGGACCACGTGACCGTGTATCCCAACGCCACCATTTTGGGAGGCAACACTCACATTGGCCACCACAGCGTGATCGGCGGCAACGTCTGGCTCACCCACTCCGTGGCGCCTTACAGCCGAGTGACCGTGAAAGATCCCGAGCTTTTCATCCTGAACGCGGGAGACCAGGCCTGGAGTCTCTACGGCGGGATCTAAAGGATAGGTGTCAGGCGCCAGGCGTCATGGGCCAGTAAGCTAGCCCGGTTCTTTCAACAGAAGCCAAAGTCCTTAAGAAGTGGCGGGACGCCCCTTTTAGCATGCTTCATTTTGTTCTTGACAAGACTGGGTACTCATGAAATAATAACCAAGTGTAGCTGGAGGCTGGTTCTGCACGGAGTTTCAAGTGCGCGTTGGTAGCAAGTCTGTTCGTCAGCGACAAGGCAGGCCGACAAACTGTATGAATGATATTACGACAATATATCTATCAGTGTGAGAGGTGCCCAATCCTGAGAACTTTTTGAAAACAAAGGGCCTGAAAACCGATTTTTCTCCTCCCAATCCTGACAACATACTGAAAAGACATCCACTTACACTTAACGCGACATAAGCTGAAAACGGGGTGCAAAATGCCCGACCGTGGGTACGCCAATTTGTCGCTACCAGACGGCAGAAGAAATCGCGAAAGGGTGACGAATTCGGGCGCTGATTCAGTGGCCATTGGAATTAGGTGTTAAGGGTTAGGTTCTCACTGATACCTGGCAACTGATACCTGACACCTACTTTGCGTCTCAGCAGCTCTGCGCTAAAGTCAGAAGCCTCATGGCAAGCGCAGCCGCAGCGAGCACCAGCATGAATGCGGCAGGCCCAATGCCCTTAGCATCGCCGACACGCAGATGTGAGACAGTGGCGCCTACGAAGTAAAGAACGAGGC
This sequence comes from Terriglobia bacterium, assembly GCA_050010335.1. Classification (GTDB taxonomy): domain Bacteria; phylum Acidobacteriota; class Terriglobia; order UBA7540; family UBA7540; genus Bog-366. The sequence continues at coordinate 3,160 of JBEKLF010000142.1, read as the reverse complement.
CGATTCCCGCCGCGGCTCCAACCGTTGGCCACCAGATCCCAGCCAGCAGGCCCAACGCTCCGGCGAACTCACAAGTAGCCAGAAGCGGAAGGTAATTCAACGGAACGCCGACCGTTTCGTGGATCACCTGTACTTGATGCGGGTCACGGCGAATCTTTCCCAGACCGGAGAACGACACCAAAAGCGCGTAGACGATCGTAACGGCTAGGTAGCCAAAGTGCATTTCGCAACTCCTCCTTGGCACAGACAGAATCGCTCGCGCGGGGCAGCGCCGCAATTTCACACCTGAGACGCGCAAGCGGCAGCGAAAGAGGCTCTCAGCTACTTGGCGCGAGCTTCCCTTAGCACGGAAAGAAAAGCCCGCGCTGCTTCTGTCTGAAACTTGTCTTTAGCTTTCACCACACCAATAGTGCGCGTGGGTTGGGGCTCGAGAAATTCGAGCAATCGCACTCCCGCGTGCCGGTAATGGCGACGCGACATTTCCGGCAGCAGCGTCACGCCGGCCCCTGCCGCCACCATGCCCACCAAAGTATCGAACTGCCCCCCTTCAAAAACCACGTGAGGATTGAGCCGCGAAACGTTGCAGACCTGCAACACATCGTCGCGGAAGCAATGACCTTCTTTCAGCAGCAGGAACGGTTCGCGGGTGAGGTCGCGAAGAGTCACGGGCTGCCGCTTCCGCCACAAATGGTGCCGCGGGGAAACCGCTAGGAGCATGCGGTCTGGAAGCAGTGTTTCCGCAACGAACTCCGGACCTTTCACCGGCAAACTCAAAATCGCCAGATCGATTTCGCCCTCGGCCAGTTGCGCGAGGAGTGAATGCGTCAAGTCCTCGCGCACGCTAATGGAGATGGTGGGGAAGTCGCGCGCAAAGCGGGCCAGCGCCTGGGGCAGCAGAAAAGGAGCAATCGTGGGAATGACGCCCACCGCCATATGTCCCCGGGCGAGGCCGAGCATTTCATCCACGTCCTGCCGCGCGCCCTCCAGGTCAATAAGCACGCGCCGTGTGTGCTCGAGAAACCGCTCGCCGAGCGCGGTCAGACGAATTCTACGCCCCATGCGATCGATCAACGGGGCGCCCAACTCGTGCTTCAGTTTGCGGATTTGTTGGCTTAAGGAGGGCTGCGCTACGTGTTCGTGCTCCGCCGCGCGGGTGAAAGACTGAAATCGGGCGACGGCGAGAAAGTACCGGAGTTGGTGAATTTCCATAGTCGCAACCTATGTAAACTATCGGAAGTATATCTTTGACCTATGCGTGCGAACGAGGCAAAGTCATCATATTATTACTACACCATTCTGCGGGTGAATCTCATCGGGCTCGATGGGGAAGGGTTGAAGGAAATCACTGAGGACGCGCGCATTGAGGACCGCAACCACTTTGAGGCTCTGGTGCCCCGCATTTACGAACTGGGCGGCAAGCTGCCGCAAAATATGAATGATTTTCACGATATTTCCGCCTGTCCGCCGGCCTATCTGCCGCCCGATCCAAAGGACGTTAAGGCCATGCTCAATATCCTGGTCGCCGCTGAGCGTTGCGCCATCGGCGGCTATTCGGCGATCTGCAATTACACCTCGGGCAAGGACCATCGCACTTACGACCTGGCGCTGGCCATCCTGCACGAAGAAATTGAACACGAAGCGTGGTTTTCCGAGTTTCTAGGTGAAGGGCCATCGGGGCACCTCCGGCGCTCCGGAACTGGCTCTGACCGGAACTCTCCCTATCTGAAGAAGTTTCTAGTCCTCTAAGCGGCAGCCATGACGCCCTCGAGCGTTTGAGCAACTTACTTGCTTTCCGGGGCCGCCTCCACTGCGTCGGGTCCTTCAGGCGCGGGAAGAGCGGGTTCGTCCGCAACTCCTTCTCGCGTCGCACTTTCTTTTGCGGAGTTCCTCAGGTAGAATTTCACTTCTTACATTAGGGTGATTACGAAACTCGAAGGACTCCTACACGTCCGCACTCACCAATGGCGGGCCACCGATATTGATCTGAACCCGGGAGGTTCATATGGCATTAAAGGCAGGGGATCCGGCGCCGGACTTCAAACTCACCTGTGCGATCGGAGAGACACAAGGCGAGTTTGAGCTTTCCGCTCATCGCGGCAAAAACGTTGTCTTGGCATTCTACCCCCTCGATTTCACCCCGGTTTGCCAGAGCGAGTTGGGGTCATTCCAGGCTGACCTGGCGAAGTTCACGAATGCCAATACAGAAGTCATCGGCATTTGCACTGACTCCGTTTTTGCCCACATTGCCTTCCAGAAACACCTAGGCGGCCTGAAGTTTCCACTGGCAACGGATCGCTGGCCTTATGCCGAAGTGGCGACCGCCTACGGTGTTTTCCCCCCGACCAAACACCCCATCCCCTTTATCAACGACCGTGCCGTTTTTATTGTCGATAAGGGCGGCAAAATTGCGTGGTCGAAGATTTACGAACTGCGGGAACAACCGGATAATGGAGAGATTCTGGCGGAGTTGAAAAAGCTCGCCTGACAGAATAGGGAAGTGCCGGAGGTTCGGAAACCGCTCCTTCGCGGCCCTTGACTGGGGGGATTGTGGACGTTAAAGAACTCTACCTCACGCAAAAAGAGAGCGCGCACCAGGGCACGCTCGCGGTCTACGCGAAGATCCCACGCGATCGCCTGGATTGGCGCCCGGCGGAGGGCATGCTTTCCTTGGGAGAGTTGGCGCGGCACGTATGGCGGTCGGAGGAGGGAACGCGCCGCATTGCCCTCGAGGGTGATTGGAGCTATTACGTGACCCGCGTTCCCCTGGGCCTGTTAGCGGTTTTGGGGGAAGTGAAATCACTGGATGAAGAATTGCAGGAAATCCGACGCGTCCATCAGGATACTTTGCGTGCCGTGGAAGCGTTTCCGCTCGATCGCTGGGAAGAAATCCGCGAGAATGCCCAGTTCCACACGCGCCGGCCCATTGGCGTCATGCTTTTCCGCATCATCGAACACCATATTCACCACCGCGCACAAGTTGGAACCTATCTGCACATCCTCACCGGCGGACGCGCCAGCCCGTACGCGGACTGATACTTCTTCTGCGATTCAGACAGTAAGAAACCAGGCTGGGCGGCCGACCAGCGCTCGGTCTGTCAACAGGTCTATCCGATCCGCCCGCACGGCTCTTGACGGCCTTTCCGACGGCCAGTTGTCCACC
>JBEKLF010000141.1:0-22051 GCA_050010335.1 Terriglobia bacterium | reverse complement strand
CGGAAGGTGTCGGCCCGCGAAGCGCTTCTCCTTCGCCCCACGCCCAGGACCACGCGAGCATCACTTTTCCGATTGCACCGAACTCCGCTTGGCTCCCAATGCCGCTATCGACGGATTGGGGCAGGCGGAACCAACCTGGGCCCGGTGTTCGGTGATCTGGCGGGCTCGGTGGCAGCCACCATCCTCGGAGAGAACAAGGATGGCTCCTACAACGTTCAGCATTATTGGGTCACGGCGGCGGGTGACACGATCACGTTTGCCGTGGCTGTGCTCTATCCCACTTACCCACTAGCAGGTAATTCGGCCGTCGTGGCCGTGCCGTGGGGACACTACAGTTCCACCATCACCGGTGGGACCGGCAAGTTCCTGGATGCCACGGGTAGTCTGAATTACTTCGGGATGGCGGATTTCAGCCAGAATACGCTCGTGCTGCGCTATCGCGGCCAGGTCTGCTACGCGCACTGAGGGGGCAGGCAGCCCAACAAACCTCATAACCATTGAGAAAAGCTAAACGGAACACTCAAACTTGCTCTAGGCAGGATGGGCGCATGCCCGTCCTGCTTGGCCGGTAACTGAGCAGTTCGCGTTGTGCCAACTTCACTCAAGTCAACCAAGACGTTGTTTAGGTCCAGGCACTGTCCTCAGTTCGATAGGAAACCCTCCGTTCAAAACAGACTTTTTTTTCAAGAAGATGGACCAGCGGATAACTCTTATGACGCTGGCCGCGTCATAGTTATGGCGGGGCCGGTCGCAGAGCATTTTATTCGGAAGGGCTTAGTGCGCCGATGCGTAAGAGCGGAGATTACTGGACTGATGATTAACCGAAAAACTTTGCTGCGTTGCGCCGTCCTGGCAAGCCTTTGCGTCTTCACCCTGGGGCTATCTAACCAACTGCTGGCCCAACAGCCGGGGCAGGCACCCCCTCCGGCTTCACCACAAACTCAACCGGCGACTCCACAATCTCAACCGACTGCTCCGCAAACCCAACCGGCTGCCCCACAAGCCCAAGCCAAACCCACGAATGATCTGGGAACCACCCAAATCCAGCCCGCTCCAGATCCCAAGGTTCCGCAAAATGACCGGATCCTCTGGACGCTGCCGAACTATTTGACCGTAGAAAATGCCTCTTCCTTGCCCCCGCTTACGACCGGACAAAAACTCAAGCTGGTGGCTGAGGGGACTTTTGACCCCATCGAATTCGCGTTCCTCGCCCTTGAGGCTGGAGTCAATCAGGCCAGCAATACCAACCCCACCTTTGGGCAGGGGGTTAAAGGCTATGCCAAACGCTACGCCTTAGCGTTTGGCGACAATACCGTCGAGAACTTTATGGTAGCCGCCGTATTCGCATCTGGGTTGCGCCAGGATCCCCGCTATTACCAAATGGGAAAAGGAAAGTTTCTCCGCCGTGTCGAATACGCTGCCTCGCGAGTGGTTGTCACGCGCTCGGACTCGGGGAAAAATGAGTTCAACTCCTCTGAAATCTTCGGTGCCGCCTCGGCCGCAGCCATCTCGAATGCCTACCATCCCGGGCCCCGGACGTTCGGCAACAGCGCCAATGTTTGGGTAACACAAATGGGGTGGGATGCCGTCGGTTTCGAGATGAAAGAATTCTGGCCGGACGTGCATCGCTATCTTGCGCGCCATCATAACAAAACGTAATTTCTCGCGAGCCGGTACAAGACTCAACATTCAAAATTCAAAATTCAAGATTCAAGCCCTAGAATCTCGAATTTTGAGTTTTGAATCATGGGTCTTGAATTTTGAATCTTGAATCACCCCTCCGCCGGATCTTGAATCCTGAATTTTGAATCTTGAATCACTCCTCCGCCTTTGGCCGTCCCCCATTCCGAATGACCTCCAATTCCTTCGGAAACTCTTCCCGGTTTCTCCGTGCCGCGTCCGCCCGCCGGACCTTCTCGCTCACAAACCGCTCGCCCTTTAGATCCGAATCCCGCAGCATTCGCGCCCACCCCCCAAGCTGCCTGGAAATACTCTCGACGCCTGATTTCAGATTCAAAACGCCGGATGCCAGTTCAGCGAGGCCCGGAATCTTTTCCAACAGGCACAGCATCAACCTCACTTCCCCCGCCGAACCGCGCGCGATGTAGAGAAACGTGAGCAGCTCCTGTTTGGTCCCGCGTTCAAACCCCTCGGCGATATTATTGGAGACCGAGACCGCCGCCCGTTCGATCTGGTCCCGCAGTGAATAGCGCCGGCGGAACAGGGGCATCTCCGTCAAGGCATAAACGGCCACCGCCAAATCAATGGCGGCTTGCCATACTGGCAGTTGCTCAAACCGCTCCTACTTCATGCCCGCCTCCATTTTGAATCTTGAACCGTGCAGGTGAATATTGCATAGTGAATATTACACCACGAATACTGCACCTTGCAACATGCATCTTGAATTTTGCATCCTGAGTTTTGAATCTTGCATCTCTGATCCTGAGTTCTTCTTCTTCTTGAATTTTGAATTTCTCCTCTTGAGTTTTTCATCTTGAATCTTGAATCTTGAATCTTGAATCTCACCTCCCCCTCTCGTCCGGGTTCAAAATGCGGCGAATTTCGGTGCCGTACCTCTCGGCGATGCGCAGCCCGATGCCCGGGACGGCAAGCATTTCGGTGATGGTGCGGGGCCGCAATTTGACCAGTCCGCCCAGAGCTCGGTCGGTAAAAATGCGGAAGGCGGGAACCCCCAGCCGTCGAGCCTCGGCCAGCCTCCACGCCCGCAGAGCCTCTTCCACCGCAAAGTCAGGCCGCGCGTCTGGGGGCCGACTTGCTTTCTTCCCCATGCCCGGCGCAGGCGTTGCCGTGGCCGACGTTGACGAGTACGGCCGAACTGTACTCGGCCCAAGACTGGCGCCGCTGGCTCCTTTCTTCCGGCGTTTGCGCGGGGCGGCGGGTGGCTCGGTGTCTTTCATCACCAGATCGAGAGGCGTATGGGCGTCCACTTCCCAGCCTGCGCGCGTCAGCCGGGCGGTGCGATAAGGAATCTGCCGCCCGTTCTTTTCGAAAACCGCATCGTCCAGACGCAGGATTCCCGCGCGCGCCATGCCCCCCAGCAGGTTCTCAAAATCATCGCGGCTCATCTCCTTTTGGGGAAACAATTCGGCGTGGAGCTTGCCGGTGGTTTTGGCGCCGGCCGCGCGCAACTCCGCGGCCACGCGCAGCAGCGCCGCGTGCTCTGCTGACGTTGCGGTGCGAAATCGCTGGGCATTGCATGTGGCCGGCGCGCAATAGTCGCAGATTCCGCAAGGCTTCTCGCCGTCGGCGACGTCGCCGAAGTGGCGCACCACGCTGGCCATGCGGCACTGATTGCTTCGCGCGTAGCGGATCATACGTTCAATCTGCTCGCGCTTGTGCTCACCCTGCGCAAGATAGGGTTCGCGCCAGGCGTCGTGCCCCCGGCTGACGTTTTCCGCGAAGTCCACCTCCGCGCCGCCGTGCGTCCACAACTTCTCCAGCGCCCGGTCAAACGTCTCGGAGTCGATGGGCAAGAGCTTCTGGAGTTCGCGCTTCTCCTGGGGCTGGGACTTGAGCAGCGCGAAGATTCCGTCCAGAATTCCCACGTCGGGATAATTCCGCTCGAAGAAAAAATCGTGGGTGTGGCGGTCCGCGTAAGAATGCATCAGCAGCGCGCGGCTGGGTTTGCCGTCGCGCCCCGCCCGCCCGATTTCCTGGTAATAACCCTCGATGCTTCCCGGCAATGCGGTGTGGATGACGGTGCGGATGTCCGGCTTGTCAATCCCCATGCCGAAGGCAATCGTCGCCACGATAATCTCCAGCCTGCCGGCGAGGAAATCCTCCTGCACCTGCTTGCGGCGCTCGGCATCTAGCCCCGCGTGATAGGCGGCTGCGGTGTGGTGGGCGCCAATCTCCTGGGCCACGGATTCCGCTTGCTTGCGCGTAGGCGTGTAGACGATCGCCGGGCGGCGACCGGGGTCGGCCAGCAACTCTTGCGTGAGAGTGGAGCGTTCCGAAGGCGGAACCTCCACAATTTCAATCGCGATGTTGGCGCGGCGGAAGCCGTGGATGAAGCGCGCCGGGCGGACGAGGCCCAGTTGCTCGACAATGTCATCCTGAACCGGCGGTGTGGCGGTGGCGGTCAGCGCCATGACCGGGGAGGGCCGGAGGCTCGGAATGTGCTGGCCCAGGCGACGGTAATCGGGCCGGAAGTCGTGCCCCCACTGTGAGATGCAGTGCGCCTCATCCACCACGATCAGCGAGACTTGGCGCTTGGCAAGCATCTCCGGGAAGCCCGCCACGCGCAGGCGCTCCGGGGCAATGAAGAGGAATTGGAGTTTTTCCGACAAATAGTCCCGGCAAGCCTCGCGCGAGTCTATCCGGCGCCGCCCGGAATGAATCGACTCCACGGCAAAACCCAGAGCCTTGAGCTTAGCCACCTGGTCTTCCATCAAGGCGATCAGGGGGCTGATGACCAGCGTCGTCCCCCCTCGCGCGATGGCCGGCAACTGGTAGCACAACGACTTGCCCGACCCGGTGGGCATGACCAGTAACACGTCGCGCCCTTCAATGACCGCCCGGCAAACCGCTTCCTGATTGGGAAGGAATGAGTTGAAACCAAAAGCGCTGCGTAAAAGCGACACAATGTCGATCGGAGGAGGGGCAACGGCAGGGGAAACGGCGGGCTGAAACGGTAAGTTTGGCGCAGGACAAATAGTCCCTGGTGCGTCAATGCGCGGGGTGACGGACCGCGTCCCACTTCGGTCCCCCACCCCCCGCGAGTTATTTTCAAATCCCTTCAACAACAGCTCCCAACTTCCTCTCTAGGGTTGCGTCAGGAAAATTGGCAGTCCGAGCTTGCCCTCGTATCTCGGAATGTAGCGCTTTGTATCGTACATGCTCGCGATATCCACATGGCGAGGGCCCAGCTTGGGATCGGGAATGGGCTCCATGGCGAAACACCCCTTGTTGATCGCCGTCATCTTGCCGTGCTCGCCCTGCGCGATGCAATCCATGGCCATGCTGCCGAAAGTGATGGCCACAAGTTTATCGACAAAGTCGGGGCTGCCGCTGCGAAGTTCATAAGTCAGGTCGCTGACCACCGTCTCCTGCCCGCTCGCCTTCTTGATCTCGTCGCTCAAGTCTTCTCCCACGTTCGCTTTTTTGCGATGGCCGAAAGCGTCGGCCTCGCCGTATTCGCGAATCTGGTAGCCTTCCCACTCGGCGCCTTCCGACAGAACGACGATGGAATAATTGCTGGGATTCTCTTTTTTATCCTGAAGGAGCAGTTCGATCATGTTTCTCAGATCAAACTTGTACTCGGGGATGGCGCAGCGAATCCCGGAAACGTACGCCGTGTAGAGCGAGGTGTAACCGGCGTCCCGGCCGAAAACGCGGAACACCCCGATGCGCTCATGCGACCCCACCGTGGACCGCTGCCGATCGATGGCGTCCATGGCGCGCGTGATGGCGGTGGAGAATCCAATGCAGTACTCGGTGTTACGCACATCGTTGTCCATGGTCTTGGGAATGGCGATCACCTTCACGCCTTCCTTGTCGAGCCGCGCCGCGTAACTCAGGGTGTCGTCGCCGCCAATCGCCACCAGGTAATCGAGACCCAGCGTGCCGACGTTCTTCAACACCTGCGAAGTGATGTCGTAGACCTGCGACGTCACGCCCTTCTTGGTGCTTTCCACCTTGGGGAAATTCCCTCCCGCACAAACAGGCGGAAGCTTCTTCATCTTTTGCGGATTCGTGCGAGAAGTATGGAGAAAGGTGCCACCGGTGCGATCGACGGTGCGGGTGTTCTCCCGGTCAAGGGGGAGGATGTAGTGCGCGCGGCTGGCCGGGTCGTCCAAATCCACGTGTGTCAGACCTTCCCAACCGCGCCGGATGCCGACGACCTCGCAGTCGGCGTCACTGCCACGATAAACCACTGTCTTGATCACGGAATTCAGGCCAGGAACGTCGCCGCCACCGGTGAGAATCCCAATTCGTTTTGCCGCCATGATTGCTCCTTCAAATAAGTGGGTTAGGTTTCCCTCAGTTTATGAATTACCGCTACCGGGGAATGTAGAAGTTTACACTGCGCCGGGCCGTTTGGGAACACGAAGCGTATGCGGTGTCAGTGTCATTCGGAATCGGATCCCTTTCAAAACGCAGCTCGAAAGGCAGGTGGCATTTTGCGCCAAATATCGTGCCATTATTGCATTTTCGGCCAATAATCCCGCTCGATTGTTGTCGACTATCGCGAAATGGGTGCATTTTCATGTAAGAAGCTTGTTTTTCGCTGGACATTTTGTCATCGTTGCCATTGTTTTCATGTAGATCCCCGGAGGTTCCTTCATTTTTAACATTTCTACGGGTCCGCGTCCTGTTTCGAACCGTAAATAGCACATTCGCGAGCCACCACCATTGGACCGCAGGCGGGAGTTTTCGACCCTGGGCAAGAGCAGCGCAGTGTCGCCCCTCAGGGCCTGACACTGAAATCCTGCCCTGCGGGCTTCGCAACTTGGTCGGAGAGGTTTTGGCGAAGGAGTGAGGCTTGTGTGCGGATAAGAGAGCACCTGATAGTAACACACTTTTAGTTTATCATCCTACGCTATGGTTGCCAAGTGTGGAATATCCATCGAAAGAGCCTACAAAACGTCGCGGACGGAAAGCACCGGCGGCGCCGGCCTTTAGGGCGGCACTAAAGCCTGAATCGTCGCCGAGCGCGCCACGCTCGCGCCTGTGGCCTTCCGGCCTATTTGCTTAGTTGCCCTCTTGTCACAACGGGTGTATCCAATCCTGCTTGCGTAATGAGGTAGCGCCCTCGCGGTTGAGCGCAAATCCCCAGCCCGTGGCGGCGTCCTAGGTCGTGCTTTCATTTTTATGTCTCGCGCCCTGCCACTTTGTTCTTGTGGAGATTATCGCGGTTAGCCCGAGGGCAGGAAGTCCTTAAGGGGGGCGAAGGTGAATCCCCGCTGGCGGGCGCCGGCGATAATTGCCGGCAAGGCTGAGACCGTACGGGAGCGGTCGATTTCAGCGGCAGGACGCGTTTCCCGCCCGTCGTGCAGCAAGATGACGGCGCCGGGCTTCAGTCCCCTCAATGCGGCACGAGTAATGCCTGGCACGTCATTGCTCCAATCGTACCCGGTGGCGGACCACATGATCAGGTGCATCCCCCGTTCTAGCAAAGTTGGGACCAACCCAAACCAACGCGCTCCATAAGGCGGCCGAAAGATGTTGGGACGGAAACCCGCGATCTTCTCAATAATCGCCTGGGTGCGATCGATTTCCTTGGCGGTCCGCTGCCGGGACTTGAAGTAGATAAACAGGTGCGAGTAGGTGTGATTCCCGACTTCATGCCCCTCGGCAACGATCCGCCGAAGCAAGTCGGGATGCTTTTCCACGTTCTTCCCGCAAACGAAAAACGTGGCGGGGACTTGGTGCTCGCGCAGGATCGCAAGGATCTGTTCGGTAAACTGCTCCGACGGCCCATCGTCAAATGTCAAGGATACGCACTTGCCTTCTTGTGGGCCTCGGTTGAGCACAGGGCGGAAGAAGGTGGAAGAGGGCATTGCGCAGGCCCACCCGAACCACAGGCCAAACGCCAAGCCAACTGCGGCAATGATGAGCAGCGCGGTCAAAAGCATGTTTGCGTTCATTAAGCTATAAGTCGTAGCGCATCACAATTATTGCGTGCGGTGCGACGCTTTAGAGTGCGGCAGCTTGCTGCCGCTTTCCTCCCCGCGAGCTTGCTCGCGGGTTGCTTTTGTAGCTCCGGGCTTTGGCCCGGCATGTGCCGCCCTAAAGGACGGCGACACGCGCTGAACTCACGTTCAGAACTGCAGACCCGCCAGCAAGCTGGCTCGAGCGAAAGCGGCGGCAAGCTGCCGCCCTCTAAAGCTCCGCATGGAATGCCCGCGGCGCGCTCACAACAACCGCAGAAAATTCAGCCCCGACTCGAGCGCCAGCATGGGGCTGTTGGTATAGGCGCTCACTTCATAAGGGCAGCCAATCTTACACCCCTTGCAGAAATCCCATAAAGTTGCTTCCTGGGCAATGATTTTCTTCGCCGCTTCCGAGGCGAAAATTTCCTCGAGCGGCGCCTGCGACTTGTGCAGGGTAACAAACGCGCAGGGCAAGTGGATGGAGCCATCGGGCTTCATGGAAATGAGCTTGGATGGATGCCGGCAGGGAAACTTGGGACCGAATCCCCCCATGCGATAGAAGGCGTAGTAGTGAGTATAAAAGCGGACGTTCTCCGGATAAGACATGCGGAGTTCGCGCAGAAACATCTCCACCTTATCGAGGTCTTTACCGTGCAACTCCGAGTCGGGCAGCAGTTCACCGTCGCGCATGACGTTGTGAACCGCCTCCGGATGCATCACCAAGTGGTGTTGCTTGCAGAATTCCGCCAGATCCGGGAGGTCGTAGAGGTTCTCGATATTCACCGCGGCGTTGATTTGGGTGGTGAAGGGCCGGCGTTTGGTGAGCACATAGTCGAGGTTTTCGACGATTCGAGGCAGGCCGTCCACGCCCCGGCGCTTGGCAAACCGCTGCACATCGAGCGAATCAATGGAAACTTCCAGCATATCCAGCCGCGCCACGCCGTCCGCATACTTCTTGATCAGCAGACCGTTGGTGGGCATCGAGGTCCACATACCCTTGTCGGCGGCGTAGGCAATGTAGTCGCAGGTGCTCGGGTTCAGCAACGGCTCGCCGCCGGAAAAGCTGAGGGCGAAGATTCCCATTTCGCAGAACTCATCGATGCGCTTGAAAATACGATCGCGGGTGGCTCGGGTCTGAAGGTCATTGAACTTGCCCTCTTCGCCAAAGATGCAATACTCACAAAACATATTGCACATCAGGGTGGTTTCAAACATGACCATGTAGGGCAACTTGAAGCCTGACCAGAGGTGTTTCGCGGCCGATTTGACAATGTGCGAGTACTTCATTAGCTTTAACACCTTTTCCGCGGGTCGCTTGAACCCCTCGGATATTTCTGCACGCCGCAAAATGGGCGCACAAGACCCTACGAACAACTAGGGTTTTCGTCCCGCCCGGTTGCAGTGGCCCCTCTTTCAGGATAATCGAAGTCGCCTTTCCCTGCTCGACTTTTGATGGTGACCGAGAGTCTATTTCACCAACCGCCCCGTCAACGGCCAGCATCAGAGGCCCCACACGTCAAGAAGGAACGGCCGGTGTCGCAAAGGGCAGCCAGAATTTCAAGGAGTGGAACTTATTTAACGGGGTAGGGCCCTTCGGCAAATTTCTCGGCATGGTATCCCTTTGACCCAACAAGCCGAGCCAGAGGGCTCTTTATGTGTTCGTCCACCTTTAGACGGCCAACAACGAACTTGAAGTCATATTGCGGTTGCCAGCCAAGTTCACGTCGAGCCCGGTCGTTGACATACACACGGTCGATACTTGGAGCCATTTTCCATCCACGTCGCGAGTACTCTGCAACGTAATCAGGAACGCGCTCCTGCACCACCCGCGGGGCATCGGCGCGCAAGTCCAGCAAATCGGTAGGCGAAAAAGGTGTGGTCGTACTAATGATGTATCGGCGAAAACCAATTGCAGGGGCGTGTTGAGCGGCTAACAAGTGCGCGCTGACCACGTCCGTAAGATCCACGCGGCGGAATAAGTATTCATTCACCTTGAGGTTATCATCCGTATACGCTTCCCTCAGGGCCCGGTTATCGTCCTCTTCTGGGAAGAACCGCGATGTTCTAAGGACGATGCAGGCAAGCCTTTCGTCCCTATGGAACAACTGGCAGATATGCTCCGCCGCCGCTTTGGTAGCGCCGTAGATGTTCTTTGGAATAGGGGTCACCTCCTCGGTCACCCAAACGGCCGGAGCGCCGGGGGGCGGGACGAGGGCGTCGCCAGAGACACTCGTTGTGCTCGTAAAGACAAACGACGTGGCGCCTGCGGCCACAGCCTCTTCCAACAGATTGAGCGTGCCGGTGATGTTAGTGTCAATGAAGTCTTGCCGGCTATGGGTCGAGACGTGGGGCTTGTGCAGCGTGGCCGCGTGATAAACCTGTTGAACGCCGGTCATGCAACGCCTGACGCAAGCGCGGTCGGTTATCGAGCCAACGTGAGTGGTGGATGGGCGTTCGAGGATGTCGAGACCGACGACGTCGTGCTCCAAGGTCCGCAATGTACGAACCAAGCCTTCGCCAAGGTGACCGGAACTTCCTGTGACCAGGACCCTCATAATGACGTGATTTCTTCTCGGCCAGGATCGAGTTTGACCCTTACTTTCTTTCCCTACGTCTGAGTTCCTATTATTCGCCGTCGGATGAATTGACCCCAGGAGGCACAGCGGAGTTAGGCACGCAGCCCACGCCTGCACTCGAATCTCTGGTCCCTAATCCCCAATCCCGAGTCCCGAATCCCGAGTCCTTCAGACCAGGAGCTTGTATTTCTCCGCCTTGCGGTAGAGAGTTCGTCGGTCAATGCCCAGGATTTCCGAGGTTTTCACCTTGTTGCCGCCAGTCACCTTCAGGACGTGCGCCAGGTAGCGCCGCTCTACCTCTTCCAGAGGGGGCAACCCCGCATAGAGATTCTCCAGCCGATTGACCTCGTGGGACTCGGTGCGTGCCTTGTCGGGCAGGTCATCGGGCACGATCACCCCGGTGCGGTTGAGAGCCATGGCGGATTCGAGCGCGTTTTCCAGCTCGCGCACGTTCCCCGGCCAGGAATAGCTCATCAGCACTGAAAGCGCCTGCGGCGAAATGGAAAGAGCGTGCTCTCGCGCGTGGCCCATCTTTTTCAGAAAATGCTCCACGAGCAGAGGGATGTCGTCCAGGCGCTCGCACAGCAGGGGGATATCAATCTCGATGACTCGCAACCGGTAGTACAGGTCCTGCCGGAACTTCCCTTCCTCGACGCATTCCGCCAGGTTGCGATTGCTGGCGGCGATGATGCGTAAATCCACCTTGACCACATCATTGCTCCCGATGCGCCGCACTTCCTGTTCTTCCAAAGTCCGCAGCACCTTGACCTGGAGCGCCGGGCTCATCTCGCTGACTTCATCCAGAAAAACCGTTCCGCCGCTCGCCTCCTCAAAAATCCCGCGCTTGTTCTCCGTCGCGCCAGTAAAAGAGCCGCGCACATGTCCAAAAAGTTCGGTCTCGAGCAAGGTTTCGGTGAGGGCGCCGCAGTTCACAGCGTAGAAGCATTGCTCGGCTCGGGGACCGTTGTAGTGGATCGCTTTCGCCACCAGTTCTTTCCCCGTCCCGCTGGCTCCATAAATGAGGACGGTGGATCGGGAATCTGCCACCATGGCAATCTTCTTGTAAATCTCCAGCATTTTGGAGGAATTGCCCACCAGGCTGGAAAGTTGCACCTGAGTTCCCAATTGCCGCTTCAGGCTGCGATTCTCCCGCAACAGCTTGCGATTCCCCAGCGCCCGTTGAACCTGCAAAAGGACTTCATCAATCTTAAAGGGCTTGGAGATGTAATCGAATGCCCCGGCCTTCACTGCTTCAATAGCAGTTTCCATCGAACCAAAAGCCGTAATCAGGATGACCTCCGACTCCGGTTGAATCGCTTTGTAGGCGCGCAGGACGTCCAATCCATTCAGGTTCGGACCCAGGCGCATGTCACTGATGATGACATCGAAGAACTCCGCCTTGCCGATTTCCATGGCTTCTTCGCCGCTGCCCGAGGTGTTGACGCGATAGCCCTCTTCGCTCAGGACTTCCCGCAGCAACTCCCGCGTGTCCTCATCGTCGTCGACCACCAATATGTTTGCGCTGTTTTCCGTTTCCATGGTCATAGTAAAGTGACGAGTGACAAGTGACGAGTGACGAGCCAGCAAGAACGGAAACTCGAGAATCGAAAATCGGCAATCGCGGCGAGTTTCGAATTTCGCGTTTCGTGTTTCGTGTTTCCTTTGCTAGTCACTTATCACTCTTCACTGGTCACTCGTCACTGCTCTTTCGTCACTCGTCATTGTACTCAACGCCGGGGCTTCGACTTTCTCGCGGCAATCGAGCGGCAGCCGGATGGTGAATGTGGTCCCTTGGTCCGGTGCGCTCGCCGCGTGAATCGTCCCGGCGTGCTGGCGAACAATCTGGTCACAGATGGCCAGTCCCAGCCCCGCGCCTGTTCCAATTTGCTTGGTGGTAAACATGGGATCGAAAATGTGCGCCAAGGTTTCACGCGCAATTCCCGTGCCGGTGTCAGTGACGACAACCTCGACCTCCGGCAGCTCCGCCGGGCCGCATGCCCGCAAACTGATGTGGAGTTGCCCGCCGCGCGGCATGGCGTCGGTGCTGTTATTAATCAAGTTCAGAAAGACCTGGTGCAGGTAGCCGGAATCGCCGTAAATCTTCGGGCAATCCTTGGCCAGACTCATTTGCACCCGAATCTTTCTCGACTCCAGAACCGGCGACGACAGAAGGACGGCGTCTTCCAATATGTGCCCCAAGTCCGCAGGTTCCAGACGCAAATCGTATTTGCGCGTCCAGGAAAGCAATTGCCGCACCGTTCGAACAATGTTTTCCACCTGCTTTTCGATCACCAACAACCGCCGGGCAGTAGATTCGTCGTTACTCTTACGCCGCGCCAGCAATTGCACGTGCCCGGAAATCGAATTGAGGGGGGTGCCGATTTCATGCGCCAGGCTGGCCGCGAGCTGCCCTGCCACAGCCAGGCGCTCCGAGCGCGCCAGGTTCTTCTGCGTGTCGAAGAGTTCTTTGTTGATACCTCGGAGTTCCTCATTCCGGCGCGCCAGTTCAGCGGTGGCTTCCTCCACTTTGCGGCCAAGTTCATTGTTGAGATTCTCAATGCGCCGCAACATGCGGTTCAGGTGGGCGGCGAGCAATCCAATCTCATCCCAGCTCTGAAGGCGCGCGCGAACGTTGAGCTGCCCCTTTTCCGCCGACTCCATCACGTGAATCAAATCCTTTACTGGTCGCCGCACCGCGCGCAGGAAAAAAAAGTGAATGACCAGGACCACCACCACGAAGCTCGCCAGCATGAGCAGCAGGTTCCGCAGTACCAGGTCCCAGGTGACGGCGTTCAGGCTGGACCGGGAAACGGTGAGGATCAGGCAGCCGATCGGCTCACCTTGCGCGCTAATGGTGGTGCTGATGATCCACGCACGGCTGTCCTCAGTTTCAATGCTCTCCTGATCTTCATAGGGCTTGAAATACTCGTTGTAACTTTCCACCTGGGGGATGTTGTCGAGTTCCAAATGCTGGCCGTGCGGATTGGTGGTCGAGACCAGATGATGATTCTGGCCATGCACGTAAACATCAGCCTGAATGATGCCCGGTGAATCGTGCTGTAATTGGCGCAGATCCGGACCCAGAACGTCGGGCCTCGCCAGCGTGTCAGGTGCGGCAATCTGGTGAGCCATCTGGCGCGCCTGGGCCAGTGCCTTGCGGTAGAGTTCGCTTTCCACCGGATCCCGAGTCAAAAAAGTGGCGATGAGAGTCGACACTCCGAGGACGACCATGACCGTGACGGCAAAGATGACGATAATCTTGACCTGCAAACTCAGCCGGTCAAACATCCTATTCACCCCAAGCATACCCAAACTACCATTGGTCATGATGGAAGGCAACCCGCGGGGGCTCATGAAGCTCATGATCTGGCCATCTGGCCAATATTCGAAGTAAACTATTCCTTCTAACCCCTCAGCCCGGAGGCCCACATGGAAAACCGCGACATCGCTGCCGTCTTCGAGGAAATCTCCAATCTTATGAAGATCGTCCAGGATGATTCCAAGTGGAGCTTCAAGGCCGCGGCCTACGACCGCGCCAAGCGCTCGATTGAGAGCTATCCCGAGCGCTTGGAAGACATCGCGCGCGATCCCAGCCGCAAACTCACCGACATTCCCGGCATCGGCCCCGATCTGGCCAAGAAGATCAGCGAGCTCATTGAGACCGGCCAATCCGCCTATCACCAGGAGCAACTCGCGAAGGTCCCGCGGAGCCTTCTCGACCTGCTGCAACTTCAAACTGTGGGTCCGCAAAAAGTGCGGTTGTTTTTCCAGCAAGCGAATATCCGCAGCGTGGACGAATTGGAAGCCGCCGCCAAAGAGGGCCGCCTGCGCACCTTGCCGGGAATGAGCGAGAAGTCGGAAGAAAACATTCTGAAAGCCATTGAGGTGTTTCGCCGCGCCGCGGGCCGCTTCCGGCTGGACACCGCGTATGAAACCGCCGAAGTGCTTACCGCCTGGCTGCGCGATTATAAGGCCGTCGAAGAGGTCACGCCTGCCGGTTCGCTGCGCCGCGGGCGCGAGACCGTGGGCGACCTTGACCTGCTGGTGACCGGCCGTGATGCCGTGGGCATCGCCGAGCACTTCGTCAAGTTTCCCGGAATCGCCGCGATTCTGGTCAAAGGGGAAGATAAGGTCAGCGTTAAGCTCAAGAACGACATGCAAGTCGACGGACGGATGCTCGATCGTTCCGCTTATGGCGCCGCGCTGCAATACTTCACCGGCTCGAAGGAGCATAATGTGGCCCTGCGCGACCGCGCCAAACGCCACGGCTGGAAGTTGAACGAATACGGCCTTTACCACGGCGAGAAAATCTTGGCGAGCCGCACGGAAGAAGAGATTTACGCGAAGCTCGGCCTCCCGTGGATTCCCCCGGAATTACGTGAAAACCTGGGCGAAATCGAAGCGGCAGAAAACGGTAAGCTGCCGAAGCTCGTCGAACTGGGCGACATGCGCGGCGATCTGCAAATGCACACGACCGCCTCCGACGGCCACGCCAGCATTGAAGAGATGGCCGGGGCCGCCAAGCAGCTTGGCTACCAGTACATCCTCATCACCGACCATTCGAAGGCGGTCACCGTCGCCAACGGGCTGGATGAGAAGCGAGCCGTCGAGCACATTCGCCGGATTCACGCCGCGCGCAAGAAGGTGAAGGGCATCGAAATATGGGCGGGGTCCGAAGTGGATATCATGGGTGACGGCAATCTGGATTATCCCGACGAACTCCTGAAGCAATTTGATATCGTCCTGGCCAGCGTCCATTCTCGAATGGCGATGCCCGCGGAAGAAATGACCTCGCGCCTGTTGCGTGCGCTTGCGAACCCTTACGTACGCATCCTCGGCCACCCCACCGGGCGCCTGGTTCTGCGGCGCGACCCCTTCCTGTTTGACCTGGAGAAGGTCTTCGCCGCCGCAAAGGAATACGGGGTCATCATGGAGGTCAATGCCGCTCCTGAACGCCTTGACCTGTGCGACCGCCATGTGAAGCTGGCCCGCGATCGCGGCATGAAAATCATCATTTCCACCGACGCGCACGACCCCGAGCACTTCAAGCTGATGCGTTATGGCGTCACCACCGCACGCCGCGGCTGGATGGAAAAGTCGGGCGTGCTGAATACACTGCCGCCGGAAAAAATTCTTGAGAGCCTGCGCCCGCTGCCGCACTAGGCATATGGCTTGAGTTCGTCCCGCCAACAGAGTGGGGACAATCTGCTAAACTGAATAGTTATGGATTCTCCGACTCAGAGCCCATTGAGGCCAGCAGCAATAATCTTCGACATGGACGGCGTGCTGGTAGACAGCAACCCGTTCCACCTTCGCAAGTGGATGGACCTTTTCGAGGCGCACGGTGTTCCCTTTAATGAGGAGGAACTCCCCAAGATCATCATGGGGCCTTCCAATGATTGGATTTTTCGGCATTTCCTGGGGGAACATCTCACCCGGGAGCAACTGGCTGAACTCGGTGAAGAGCTGGAGGTAAACTTCCGCCGGGAGATTGGCCCCCATGCCCGCGCGTTTCCTGGAGTTCGGCGTTTTGTCAAGGAGTGCCATGCGCAGGGAATCGCCATGGCGGTAGCATCCGCCGCCATCGCCAAGAACGTGAACTTCCTCATCGATGCACTCGGACTGGGGGATTACTTCCGCGCGTTGATGACGGCCAATGAGATTACCCACCCCAAGCCCGATCCAGAGATCTACCTGAAGACGGCCGACAAGCTGGGAGTGAGCCCGGTCGCCTGCGCCGTCCTCGAAGATTCCTTCGTCGGCATCGAAGCCGCCAAACGCGCCGGGATGAAATGTGTCACCATTGCCTCCACCTTCTCCCCGGAGGACCTCCGCCGCGAAACGCACGCCGACCTGATTGTCCCCAGTTTTGAAGCGGTCTCCCTCCAAACGCTTCACCACCTTTTCAACGGCGCAGGCACTTCGCCGGGCGGGCGCTTGCCGCGCTAAGAATCGTGCGCCGGACTTTCGCAAAGCCTTTTTGTGAGAGAGAATAGCCGTTATGCGGGGAGGAATCCCAGATCGGAAATGTATCTCGGGATTTGTCGCGTACGTTGCTACCTCGGCGATGCTGCTGATCCTTGTGTGGCTGGCCCTCGCGCTGCCGCTTGCCGTGGCAGTGGCTGCTGCGCCCCCGGCCCAGCAGCCGGTGAACGTCCCTAC
Organism: Terriglobia bacterium; assembly: GCA_050010335.1. GTDB lineage: Bacteria > Acidobacteriota > Terriglobia > UBA7540 > UBA7540 > Bog-366. The sequence continues at coordinate 5,697 of JBEKLF010000141.1, read as the reverse complement.
CCTTGTGGACCTGCATGTCATCATTGTGGACGAGAACGGCGCAGCGGTTCCTTCGGCGCGGATCACCCTAACTCCCCCACAGGCCCCACCCCAACATGGTGAAACCGATTACGCCGGCCGCAAGGATTTTTCCGGACTCGTACCCGGCGACTACTCTCTACAAGTGGAGAAAGAGGGGTTCTTCGCAGTTACGCAGCGGGGAATCCCAGTGGGCGAGTTAGCCAGCGCGGAGGTGACACTAAACCACATCCGGGAGTTCACCGAGCAAGTCAACGTGGTCTATTCACCCCCCGCCATCGACCCCGCCAAAACCCAATCGAGTGAAACGTTGGATAGCCAAGCCATCATTAACCTTCCCTTCCCCGTGGAACGCGATATTCGCTACGCCCTGCCGCTGCTGCCCGGAGTGCTTCAGGATTCCACCGGGCAGATTCATGTGAGCGGCGCGAGCACGCGCCAAGTTTACGACCAGATTGACGGCTTCAACGTTTCCGATCCTGCTACCGGCCAGTTCCTGACGCGCGTCAGCGTGGACGCAGTGCGATCCGCAGACGTGACCAGCAGCCGCTATTCGACAGAGTATGGCAAGGGTTCTGGCGGCGTCATCAGCTTGCGCACGGGCATGGGCGATGACCACTGGCGACTGACGGGCACCGATCCTATCCCCGGCCTCCAAGACCGGAGGGGCCTCAGCTTTAGTAATTGGACGCCGCGCGCCTTGGTATCAGGCCCCATCCGCACTAGCAAAGCTTGGTTCATGGATGCGCTCGAGGGTGAGTACGACTTGGCCGTGTTTACCGAACTTCCCGGGAACGCTGACCGTTCCAGCGTTTGGCGGGGGAGCAACCTTTCCAAAGCGCAGGTAAACCTGGCGCAGAACAACAATCTCACGATCGGTCTCCTGGTGAACTCCCTCTTGTCCCCGCATTCCGGGTTAGACCCGCTCGATCCCATCTCCACCACGCAGCGGTACTCAACCAATGCCTACCTGTTCACGGCCAAGGATCAGCACCTTTTCCAAAGCGGCTGGTTGCTGGAAGCCGGTGTAGCCACCAGCAGCTATTACACAAATGTGGTGCCCATGGGCGACCAAACCTACGTCATCAATCCCAACGGGACCAGCGGCAATTACTACCTCACCAATCACGGCCAGGGCGGGCGCACCGAAGCGATCGGCAACCTTTTCCTGCCGCCACAGCACGCGGCGGGAAAGCACGAGTTCAAGTTGGGCGTTGATTTCGATCGCATTGAGGATCATCAGGAATACAGCCGGCAGCCTTACGTGGTAGAAAACACCGGCGGCAACGTGACGCGCCGCGTCGCCTTTACCAGCGCCCCACCGTTTACACGCTACGACTCGGAGTCGGGCGGCTATGCCCAGGATCGCTGGTCGATCACCCCACGGTGGCTGGTTGAGCCCGGCGTGCGCTTCGACGCGGATTCGATTGTCCGCGGTGTACTGGCATCGCCGCGTATCGCTTCAACCGTCATGTTGAAGCGCAACGGCGACCGTAAGATCTCCTGGGGCGTCGGCGTCTACCGCGACCCCAGCAATCTTGATATCCTCACCCGCTCGCTCACCGGTACGCGGACGGATTACTTCTACGACTCGACCGGGATAAACCTGCTTCAGCCACCCGTACTCAGCACCTTCAGCATCAATCCGAACCAACTGCTCTTTTCCTATGTCACTAACGCCAGCGTTGCATTCGAACAGAAATTGCCGAAGACCACCTACCTGCGCGTTCAGGTCATGGACCGCCGCGCACGCAATATCTGGACCTTCGTCAATCCCGGCGCCTCCACATTGCCCGATGGTCCCTTCTCCGGCCAGTTTGTCCTGACCAACGACCGCCACGACCACTACGATTCCGCCGAAGTGACCGTGAGACACGTCTTCAAGCAGAACCACGTGGTGTTTGCTGCCTATACCCGGTCTCGCGCGCTGACCAACGCTGACTTCGCGTATAACCTGGATAACGTGATATTTAGCCCGCAGGCGGGCGGCCCCCTGGCGTGGGACTCTCCTAATCGCTTCCAATCGTGGGGCTGGCTGCCGTTCATCCGCAAGATTGATGTGGCTTACACCCTCGACTGGCGCAACGGTTTCCCCTTCACTTTAATGAATGACTCGGCAGAAGTGGTGGGAGCCCCCTACTCGCGACGTTTCCCAACCTACTTTTCGGCCGATTTGAGCCTGGAGCGACGCTTTACTTTCATGGGATACCAGTGGGCGCTGCGGGCCGGCGTGGATAACATCACCGACCGGGGCAATTATTCCTACGTCAACTCCAACGTCGACTCACCTAAATTCCTCACCTTCTCGGGGGATCAAGGGCACGCTTTTATCGCCCGAATCCGCCTGCTGGGAAGAAAGTAGCCACCGTTGTAAAAAGCGATCCGCGCCAGCACACACGGTGGAATTGATAGACAAAACCCCCGGCCGCATGTAGGATGCCTTCAGTTTCTTAGGCGCAATAACACAAGCAGCAAAGGAGATCGTCGCCCATGTCCATTCTGGCGTTGGCATATGCAGCCTCCAGCGGTCATATCTCGCCCATCATCCCGATCGCCATGGTTGTAGTGGGGGTGATCCTTTTCCTCGTGGGCTTCTTCAAGTACCGGGAGTACCGGCTCCTGGCCGATACCCCCGTGATCCCCATCCGCAGTGTGTCCATGGGACTGTCACACGTTGCTGGGACGAGCACGGGCGGCCAGCCATTAACCAGCCCGCTAACGCAAGTTCCGTGTTATTACTACGAAGTGAAAGTGGAAAGAAAGGTGAAGAGGGACAATCAGGAAACGTGGGAGGAAACCCACAAGGAAAGAGCGGAAGTTCCCTTCTACCTGCAAGACGCAACCGGATATATTCTGGTAAATCCGGAAAGGGCTGAGTATAACCTGCCCCAAGCCTTCTTTGGTGAGCTTCGGCCGCCCGCACTACTATCATTTGGCAACGCCCCCCGAAAGGTGGACCCTTCACTTGGTGTCCCGCCTCCCACCGACGACCATCTGCGCGCCTATTTGAGCGGTCAGTTCAGCCAAGCGCGGACGGCGCTCCAGGGTTCGAATATCCCCGGAGCCAAAGCGATGGACAAGGGGCTGGCAATCGCCCAAAAGATGCAAATGCTGGGGGTCTCGATTGGTTCGAACGGCATCAGCATGGATTTTGGAAACCATCCCTACCGTTTCACCGAATACTGTCTCGCGGCCGGGCGACCCACCCACGTCCTCGGCACTTGTACCGAAAACCCTCAACCCGCCGACGAGAACGACCGGAACCTCATCAAGAAGGGCGAGAACGAAAAGACCTATCTCATCTCGACAAAGTCCGAGGAAAAGCTCGAGGGGAGCCTGCGTCTCCAGGCCTTTGCGATGATCTTCATAGGGGCCGCGCTGATTCTGGCTGGAGCCGCACTGGGCCTTCATTCGGCCCACATGCTCTAACTTAGGCGCACGCGGGAAAGGCCACGATCAGGTCGTAAGGCGATCAGGGGAAATCGCATCCAGCTCGTACGCATCCAGTGATTTCACCCGGGCTCGCCCTTCCCTCGCGAAGATTCCAACTCCCAGGCTGTCGTTCCGAGTCGGGTAGATCCGGCCAGTCAAGCATCTCCGGCTATTGGCGAAAACCTCCACGATCGATCCATCCAGAAAGACCGTTAGACGCAGGAGTTCACCGGTGCCTAATCTCAAACTGCCCTGATAAGTTGCGCCGCCCGAGTCACGGCTCAGGCTGGATTGTCCTGTGGCGAGGACAACCTTTTGTGCCGCAGCATCGTATGAAATCGTCGTTTCCTCCTCCGCGTTCGGAGACCGGCACACGCTGATTCCGCCCACCTTGGCGTCAGTGAGATCCATTGCCAACTGGATTTCCAGCGACGTTCCCTGAAGGTTAGGAACCGGGAAGAAGCCCGAAACCTCCGCATCTGCGATTCGATGGTGACGGCCGCGCAAGCTGGCTAATTCCGGAACCGGATCCATGCACAGCACGCCATCCGAATCGATCGACAGGACACGCGGCAAGGATATTGCCCCTGACCAACCCGCGGAGTTCTGGGCCACGGCCGACCGCGCCTCCCGAACCCACCCCCAGAGAATCCTTCGCCCCTGATGATCCAAAAAACTCTTCGCAGCGTAATACATTTCGGAGCCATCGGCCAAATCTTGTGATTCCGCCTGGAACTTGCGATCAGAATAGGTTCCCACGAGGGAATGGACGCGACCCTGCGTCGAAACCAGCAGGACATGCTTCTGCCCCAAAGGGAAGAAGTCCGGGCATTCCCACATGTCGCCAGCATCCACTGCATCATATTGGCTCGAATCCGCATATTTGCGCGGCTCGAAGGGAGAGCCACCACACAAAGGGTGGAGATATTCCCAGTGGATCAGATCCATGGAACCATACAGGAGGACGGCCCCACCTTGGCCTTGGACGCCAGTCCCCACCGTCATTAGCCAGAAATTACCCTCCCCCCAGATGGAAGGGTCGCGAAACCCTGTCACCGCAGGCCCGGCTGGGGGCGAGCCAACCACGGGGTTCTGGACGGACTTCTTCCATGTGGCCATGTCGTCGTCGCTTGCAGCGAGGCACTGCACTTGTGGAAACACTCCGGTGTAAACCAACGTTGGAACCCCGTCGTTGACGAATGCGGAACCCGACCAGCAGCCATCCTTGTCCGGCCCGCCGGGCGTGGGAGCCAAGGCCAAAGGAAGATGTTCCCAACGGACCATATCCCTACTGCGTGCGTGTCCCCAATATTTGGGCCCTTGCGCCTCGATGGTTGAACTGTACTGATAGAAAAGATGGTAGTACCCTTTCCAAAAGATCGGTCCGTTCGGGTCATTAACCCAGTTGGCTTTAGGCAGAAAGTGATACTGCGGCCTTAGAGGGTCAGCGGCCAGGCGCTCATGGAGAGTCGGTGCAATTCGCCCGGCTTCGGCGTCCACGCGATCTCCGCGTGAAAGCACGCTAGTCGCTGCCAGGGTCGATTGAACAATGAAGTTTCTGCGGGTCATCATGCCCGATACTTTACTCTATCCTGGTTGCGTCTGCGAGAGAGCTATCACCGCCGAGGCAAGGAGAAGCAGAGAAGAATCAGAATGAGGCTTTTCCTTCACGTCTCCGCGCCTCAACGAAAGACACGGCCCGAATATCTCCGGGCAAATAAATCTTGAATGCTCAGTAAGGGAGGTTACACGGTAGAATTCGTCGAACATCCGTGATTGGAGATTGGAGGCGCGGGTGAGAATCGAACTCACGCATAAAGGTTTTGCAGACCTCTCCCTTACCACTTGGGTACCGCGCCCGAAGAACAGTGAAGAGTGACAAGTGATGAGTGGCTAGCACCAAGCCCACGCCCGCTAGTTCCTCGTCGTCACTCGTCACTCTTCACTTATCACTGGAATTTTTGGAGCGGGAGACGGGGGTCGAACCCGCGACATCGACCTTGGCAAGGTCGCACTCTACCACTGAGCTACTCCCGCTCGTCCGCTTGCTGGACAAACATCCAGCATATCACAAATTGAATTATAGAAACCCTCGCTCCCCGATGTCAAGCCGGACGCCGGGGGCAGCAGGGTGAATTTGTTCAATCCTCCAAGTGCAATAAGCCTTAGATATTTGTAACTTCTTCTGGACAACCGAGTCGCGATGCGGTATCTTTACCCGATGGAGCAGGCGGAGAGTCGGGGTTG
>JBEKLF010000140.1:0-22128 GCA_050010335.1 Terriglobia bacterium | reverse complement strand
CCCTACGACACAGCCGCCACCCGTCTCAACACGCCCCCATTCCTGCGCCCAATTCCCCTCGTCTCGCCGCTCCTGCCTCCCGCCAGCCTCGCGCCCTCCCCCACTGTCTGAATCGCAGTGACCCCCAGCAAGAAGCTTGAAATATTTGTATGCAGATTGTAAACTTCTCTGTGCAGTGCGCCGGAGGTAATGGTGCTTGTGGCACCGCCCGTTAGGGCGGCACGTGCCGGGCTAAAGCTTGGCGCCACAACGGAGACTACGCAAATCAAGTACACCATGATTTCGACGCACTACCCTAGGGTCCTTTTTTCCCGCAAGGTTTTTCCGGCCGGGGTTTACTTGGGGCGAGGGTCGAAGAGAATCTCCCGCAAGCAGGAATTAGAAAGAGGGTATGACTGCTCATGGAAAGAACTTGCTCGCTGCGGACAACAAGCCTCGCTGGCTCGATGGGCGGCGGGATCGGGGGAATCATGGCCGGAGCTTGTACCCCATCTTATATCTTCGGGTGACGGGTCAACCAACCGATAAGATGGGCACTTGCATCCGAGAAGATGGGGCATGGACCCGGGGTAATGTTCAATCTGGATTGCCGGCAGCATCGACAAGCTGCAAATCCACTAAAAGGGAGAACTTGAGCACGACATGACGCGACGAAAATATGCCGAATCGGATCCGCGGCGCGGAGAGCAGAGGTTAATTTACGCGGATGTCCGTTTCGACGATAACCTCCAGGAGGTCATCCAGCGAGCCGTAGACCACTTGCTCTCCTTGCAGGCTCCGGAAGGGTATTGGGTGGGGGAACTCGAAGCCGACACGACCCTGGAATCGGATTACATCTTCTTCCTGCACGTTTTGGGAAAACTGGATAACCGCCGGCGCACGAAGCTGGCGAATTACGTCCGCCGTCGGCAGCTCGCCGATGGCGGATGGAATATTTACGCCGGTGGCCCGTCAGAGCTCAATGCCACCGTGAAGGCGTACGTGGCCCTTAAACTGGCGGGGGACTCACCGACCGCCCCCCACATGGCGCGCGCGCGCTGCCAGATTCATGATTTGGGCGGAGTTGAAGCGACCAATTCCTATACACGCCTTTATTTGGCCTTGGGCGGGGCTCTGCCCTGGTCCTACGTTCCGGCCATACCTCCCGAGCTGATTCTGCTTCCCTCCTGGTTCTTTCTGAATATCTACTCGATGTCGTCCTGGACGCGCGCCATCGTTGTACCCTTGATGCTGGTTTACGCGTCCAAACCCCATTGGGACCTGCCCGCGACTGCCCGTGTCGATGAACTCTTCAAGGACGCCTCCGGGCGTATTCCCGCTTTCGAATGGGATCGCCGTCTCCTGAGCTGGCGCAATTTCTTCCTGGTACTTGACCGGCTGTTCGAATTGCATGAGAAGTTTCCGTGGAAGCCCTTGCGCCGCCGGGCCTTACGCAAAGCCAAACAATGGCTTCTCGAACACCTTGAGCGCACCGAAGGATTGGGTGCAATTTATCCGGCCATGGTGAACTCGGTCTTTGCATTGTGGACATTGGGCTATTCCCCGGATAATCCCGTAACAGCGAGGGAGATCGGACATCTTGCCCGATTTGAAATTGAAGAGGGCGACACCCTCCGCATACAACCCTGTGTTTCTCCGGTTTGGGATACGGCCGTCACGATGTTTTCCCTTCAGGAGGCGGGATTGCCCGCCGACCACCCCGCTCTGGTCAAAGCCGCCAGTTGGCTGCTCGATCAACAGGTATTGGGGGGTGGGGATTGGCAAGTCAACAATCCCAATGTCGACCCTGGCGGGTGGGCATTTGAATTTCGCAATGACTTTTACCCGGACGTGGACGACACTGGCTTTGTTCTGATGGCGCTTCAGCGCGTGGACTATCCCGATCGTGGCCGACTGGAACAAGCCTTGCGCCGCGGCACGGCATGGGTGCTGGGAATGCAGAACCGCGATGGCGGCTGGGGCGCGTTTGACCGCAACAACGGTTCTACCTTCCTGACACGCGTCCCCTTTGCCGACCACAATGCCATGATCGATCCCTCCACCGGGGATCTGACGGGCCGGGTCCTGGAATACCTGGGCCGGAGCAAATGGCCCGCTTCCGATCCCAGAATTCAACGCGCGGTGCGTTTTCTCCAGCGGGACCAGACTGCCGAAGGCCCCTGGTATGGACGCTGGGGAGTCAATTACCTCTACGGAACCAGCGGGGCATTGCGCGCGCTGGAAACAGTGGGCCTACAAAAGGAAGCGGAAAGCCAACGCGCGGTCGCCTGGCTGCGGGCCGTGCAAAATGCCGATGGGGGCTTTGGTGAATCCTGCGCGTCCTACGATGATCCGAAGTTGAAGGCGCGCGCCCCGAGCACAGCTTCGCAAACCGCTTGGGCTCTCGTGGGTTTGCTCGCGGCCGGGGAAATCTCCGAACCCGCCGTGAAACAGGCCGTGGGCTACCTTTTAGATCATCAGCGCGAGAACGGGACTTGGGCGGAAGCAGCCTGCACCGGGACCGGGTTTCCCCGTGTTTTCTATCTGAAATACCACCTCTATCGGAATGTTTTCCCCCTTTACGCGTTGGCACGGTACCGGAATTTGCTGAGCGGCGCGTCCGAATTTGAGGTCCTGCGGTTCTCACCGGCAGAGTTTCCCCCGCAGAATGGAAACAGGAGGAGTCGATGAAGTTTCCGCTGGGCATGACCACGAAGTTGAGTAAGTACATCGCCGTGAAGCGGATGCGGGGAGTGGACAAGTTTCCCCTGGTGATGATGCTCGAACCCCTGCACGCCTGCAATCTGACGTGTACGGGTTGCGGCCGCATCCGCGAGTACAAGGAAACAATTACCGAGCAGATTACCGTCGAGCAATGCTTGAAGGCCGTGGATGAATGCGGATCGCCCATTGTTTCCATCTGCGGCGGCGAGCCCATGATCTACCGCCCGCTCGGGCAACTGGTGAAGGAAATTCTGGATCGCGGCAAGCATATCTACCTTTGCACCCACGGCATGTTCATTCAAAAGCGCTTAAAGGAGTTCAAGCCCACCTCGCAGTTCTTCTTTAATGTTCACCTGGACGGCATGGAGGCGACCCACGACCTCTGCGTCGAGCGCAAAGGGGTGTTCCGGCAGGCAATCGACGGGATTCGGGCTGCCAAGGACGCCGGATTCATGGTTTGCACGAATACCACGATTTACAAGCAAACCGATTTGAAGGAAATCGCCGAGTTGTTCGAGTATTTGCAGGTATTTGGAGTGGACGGGCACACCATCGCCCCCAGTTACTCTTACGCCGCGGTGCAAAACAAAGAGATCTTCATGTCGCGGCAGGAAATTCACGCAAAATTCCGCCAGGCAACGCAAATCCTTGAGCAGTATGCCCTGATGACCTCTCCCATTTATCTGGACTACCTGCGAGGTGAGCGCGAGGACCTGCAATGCACCGCTTGGGGAAATCCCACATATAACCCACGGGGTTGGAAGTCGCCCTGTTACCTGATTACCGACGGCCACCACGCCACCTTCAAGGACTTTATCGAGAAAACCAACTGGGAAAAGTATGGCCGCGGGCGCGATCCTCGCTGCGAACACTGCATGGTGCACGTGGGATATGAGCCCTCCGCCGTGTTGGGGGCGAATCGGAGACTCCGCGATACCTGGAGATTGCTGAAGTGGCAACTTTCCGGGGGACATAATGGCCGCCATCGGGCGAATGGCGATGAGGCGGGGAAATGCTCTCCCTTATTACCGGCGCAAACGGATTCATCGGAAGCCACCTAACCCATTTTCTAATCAAGCAAGGGGAACAGGTTCGGGTGCTGGTCCGCCCGCAAAGCGATGTGCGCTCGCTCAGTGGGCTTCCGGTAGAGTTCGCCTACGGAGATTTGCGTGACGCCGCTTCCCTCCCCCCCGCATTGCCCGGCGTGAAGCGCCTCTACCATGTCGCCGCCGACTACCGGTTATGGGCAAAAAGTCCCCAGGAAATCTACGAGAGCAACGTCACCGGAACTCGTAACTTACTGGCCGCCGCACGCCAAGCCGGAGTTGAGCGTGTCCTGTACACGAGCAGCGTGGCGACCCTCGTCCCACCTCGCCCCCGGGTATTACCTGACGAAACATCCCATTTGCATTTGAAAGATATGATCGGGCACTACAAGCGGTCGAAATTCCTCGCCGAGGAAGTGGCTTTGGAAGCTGCCCGTACGGGCCAGCCTGTGGTGATCGTCAACCCCACCACCCCCGTAGGCCCGGGCGATTGGAAGCCAACGCCCACGGGCCGGATCATTCTCGACTTTCTCAACGGAAAAATGCCTGCGTACGTCGACACCGGCTTGAACTTCGTCGCCGTCGAAGACGTTGCCAAAGGACACTGGCTGGCTGCCGAGCGCGGTCAGGTCGGGGCGCGATACATTCTGGGCGACCGCAATCTGACGCTGAAGGAATTGCTCCAAATCCTTTCCACCTTAAGTGGACGGCCCATGCCCAGGGTGCGTCTGCCGCATGCTATTCCCTATTTGGCCGCGCTTGCGGACACGGTAGTCTCGCGTCTGCTCAATCGCCCCCCACACATTCCCCTGGAGGGAGTGCGTCTGGCCCGCCACAAAATGTTCGTAGATAGCTCAAAGGCCTGCCGCGAATTGGGGTTTCTGCCCGGCCCAATCGAGGCCGCCCTGGAGCGCGCGATCCGCTGGTACAGCGAGAATGGCTATCTCAAGGCGCCCATTCAGGTTCGCCGGGCACGAGTGTGCGCCGCCTGAGCTGATGTAGCGCCGACCTTCAGGTCAGCACCTGCTGCCCTGAAGGTAAGATATATAACGCCTCCTGATCCTGCTGAATCATGATGAACAAAGTTTTAGTGGCCTTTGCCCTGAAGGAGGAATTTGCTCCCTGGCGTCGACGGCATCGCTTTCAGTCGGTGGCAAATTCCTCGCATCCTGTCTCTCTCGCCTCCTTCGGCTCGACCGATGTGTACGTGGCCCTCGTCGGAGCGGGCGCGCCGGACGCCCACCATTTCAACGTATTGACGACGCAATTTGCCCCCTCTCTGGGAATCGTTACCGGAGTTGCCGCAGGGCTCAAGCCCGAGTGGCGGCCCGGAGACCTGCTGGTTGCACAATCCGTGACCGGGCCGGAAGGCGCGGCCGCAATTCCCGCCACCGCGCGTCTCATCGACTTGGCCGTTCGCAGCGGTGCGAAGCCCGCCACCGTAATTACCCTGCCGCGCATCGCTCGCACGATCGAGCAGAAGGTGCGTCTGGCAGCCTTGGCCGATGCAGCCGACATGGAGTGCCTTCCTCTGATGAAGCAATGGTCTGCCCTCGGTATCCCCTCGCTCGCCCTGCGGGTGATTCTTGACCCCGTTGAAATGCCCATGACCATCGATTTTGAGGGGACAATGGACGCCCACGGGCAGGTGCAAATCGCCAAAATCCTGGCCCAGTTGGCCCGCCGTCCCCAGCTCCTTCCCGACTTCATCCATCTCGCCAAGCAAAGCCGCCGCGCACTGAAGATCCTGGCCCACTTCTTAGATCGTTTTTTCGAACAACTGGACCGTCAATCCGCTGACTCCCTTTAGCCCTTGCTCGTGAGTTTTAGCTCCGCCCCTGACGGCCCGGATTTCCCTCCAGGCACCGGCGCGCCGCAAAAAGGAATAGGGCAGGTCCTGCTCTCCGGCCCGCCGGCTTTTCAACCGTGCCGTGGTTTGGGAGGGCGCGGCTTGGCATCCTGTGAGTTTGTTGAACGCGAGTGCAAGAAGAATGCTTTTCCCAATCTGCGGCGCGGAAACGGCCTGCGGCGTTGGAAAAGCCGCAGGGCAGAACCGATTCCGAAACGCGACCAAGTTCCGCCGTTTTGCCTCGGAGGGCATAGCCGCAGTCCCACATCTGCTCTGCCACCCCAATGTCCAATTGCTCGCTCAACAGTCTCAAGCTCGTCCGGACTATCAATATTAACCGTCAGCGGTGGGGTCTGAAACACCCTTTGCAGATCTTTCTCAGTCTTCAGCGGTCCATTGAAAACAATCTGGTCAGAGGGAAAACCGGCTGCAATCGCGTGAGCGAATTCCCATGCTGAGACTACTTCGGCAAACGCGCCCCACTGCTTTAAATCTTGGAGGAGCGCGAAAAGAGGATTCGTCTTGACCGAGAATGCGACGCGACCTAACCCCCAACACTGCATAGCAGAAGCAACGTGGCGGTATGCGATCGCAGCCCGGTGAGGCAGGTACACATAAAACGGCGTACCCTCTTTTTCCGCGACCTCGGCTGCAAAAGACCAGAACGATGTCTCGGGCCCCGCGCACCGTTCTGCAATGTCGGTCGTTGAGGATATGATGGACATGCCTATTCACTTTAGCCGGAACTGGTGTGGGGATGTAGATTTCCACAGCATCGGTATTGGCGAACCATAGCTGGAGCGCGCGCCCAAGTGATGTGAATCACTTACGTTGACTGCAAACGCTGCCTCCATAGTTAGGAACCCGGATTGTGGCAGTCGGTAAAAGATCGATCCATCTGGCGGAGCTGCCACCGGGTCGATATCGTCTGTCAGATCGCGGCGGATGCAGCCCATGTACCTTTCCAGAACGTTGAGACCGTAAGCGCCTAGCGCGCCAATCCAGCTTGGGAAGCGAACGTTGACCTCAAACAGCCACTGACCGGCAGCCAGATCCCTCCTCCACTCCAGCTCTAGAACGGTTGGTCCAGAAATCTCAGACAACAGCAGCGGAACCTGCATCTCGGAAGGGACTTCGCCATCAATTTGGGCAGCAAGCGTAGTGCCAAGTTGGGTGGAAGCTAGCTTTCGGAAGCCCAATGTTGCTAGACTTTCGCCACTACCGTCGGTCAGCAGAAACAGCGAGTGCTCCTCCCCTTCCACAAAGGACTCCGCGTAAGCGCCACCGCCTGGTCCTTGATTTGCTGGATTGCGAAGGATAGTGCGCCTGGCGACGACGGCCTCAAGCTCATCCTCACATTTGAGGGCGCCTTTCCGTAGACCCTTCACCATTAGCGGGTACATCGCCTTCGCAGCGAATAGCGACGCATCTTCTTCTGCGTCGAACGTCCAGCGCGGTGGCGTCCTTGCGAACCGCGACGCCCATGCTTGAAGATCCCACTTGTTTAGAAGACGGTTTGACCCGAGCCAATTCAGCGTCGGGCACAAGAGTGCAAGCTGCGGTTCGGTCGCAAGGCATGTGGCGAGGGCGTATAAGTGAGCGTCGGTCCCAGGTAGAAGAACGCTCACATCATGTTCTTGGCAGAGCCTGGCAACGCATGCCGTGAAAAGACAGGGATCGGCACTTGGATGAGGCAACAATTGGATTCGCGTCCCCGTCACCGATAGAATTTTGAGCGCAGGAATCGAGTCATCCGCAGCGATTATCTCGTATCTGCCGCTGGACTTTAATAGACTCAATAGCTGGTATCCCGGCAGGTCTTCGAACGGGTTCACTCCCAGGACTAAGACACGGATCATATTGCTACCTCAGATCGTCACTTGGTTGCCTGAAACCCCGAGCAGAGCCTGCACCACTGGTTCGCTTCGCCAGGATACCCAACTCGTATTCCAAGCGCAGAATACCATAACATCTGATCGCCACGATATGCAACGCTCCTGAAGGGTTCGCGCTTCAGGGCTCCAGGATCCGGAGCGTAGCACACAGTTGGTTGTGAATAAATTGTCCTCTCTGTACTCGCCCCACGAACGAGGGCAGCGTCTCTGTTGGTACGTCCTATGGGGGCCCGTTCTGGCTACATAAGGTGGCACAGGCACTCATGCCTGTGTCGTTTACGCGGGAGGCATTAGCCTTGGCCACAGGCGAGAGAGCCTGTGCCACCTTATAGCAATTGCACGTTGAGCCCTGGTATTTTTGAGAAGGTCCGCACGTCGCGGGTGGCCACTGCGTAATTTCTGGCGATGGCGGTAGCGCTGATCATCAGGTCACGCTCGCCGACCACCACGCCGCGCTTGGCGAGGTCGGCCCACAGCGAGGCATGCACCCTGGCCACGGTGAGATCAAAAGCAATCACCGGAAGCTGCGCGAGCAACCCCTCGACGAAAGCTTGACGGCGGTGGCGCTGGGCGGGTGTTCTTGCCCGATGAACGCCGTGCAAGAGTTCCGAGGCCGTCACCGCCGAGATCGCCACATCTTCCTGCCCACAACGAGCCGAGAAAGCGTCCAGGGCGAGCTCCCCCCGCTCTGCGGCAATCAGGACACTGGAATCGATCAGCGTGGCCATCGCGACCCTGCCACCTTGGATTGCTTCGCCGTCAGTTTCTCCACCAAGGCGAGATATTCTTCATCCGGCTTGGGGAGTGAACGTAGCAGGTCCGCCAGCTCTCTACCGCTGAACTTCGATGGTTTGGCCGGCAGAATTTCGCAGATAGGCTTTCCTCCGCGTTCCACCACAAAACTCTCCCCCCGGTAGCGGACCCGGTTCATCAGTTCGGAGAATCTGCGGGCGGTTTCCGTTGCGGAAATTCTTAATTTCATAAAATCAGATTTACATATTTCATCGGAGGCTGTCAACTCCGTAAGGCGAATCAATGAATCCGCAGCCCTCCTCAGGGTGGCACAGGCACTCCTGCCTGCGTCCAAGGCTGATGCATTCCATACTTTGCGCACTGGCAGGAGTGCCTGTGCCACCATCTCACGACTCGTTCACGAGGTTCATCGTTACGTTCACGTTGCCGAATCGGAGGGCAGACTGGCGTTTCTGCGATTGGTGGTTTTCCTTTCGGAAGAACCGCGGACCCCAAAGTCGGGGGTCCGCGCTACGGGGTCTGTGTCTTTTGGCGAGTAAACATCTCTACCAGCACACTGGAAACTGAGTCTGCGGTTTTTGGGGAAATCCGGCCCAACTTGCGAACCAGGCGTTGCCGGTCTATGGCCCGAAGCTGGTCAAGCGCTACCTGCCCTTGCTTGCCATGGAAGGTGAGCGCCACGCGGGTCGGATAAGGTCTTACTACGGTGGTCATGGGGGCAATAACGACGGTCCGCAGGTGGCGGTTGCTCTCCTCGGGTGAAACAATCAGGCAAGGGCGGGTTTTCTGGGTCGCTGCCCCCTGCGTCGGATCCAGAAATGCCAGCCAGACCTCATCTAACCGCGGCAAGTCGCTTACCACCGCCACTCCTCCCGATCGAACTGACTCGAAGGAGTGTCGAGCAACAGTTCATCGTGGAGGGAAGAGCCGGCGGCGAGGAATGCTTTCTCCCAGCCCTCGCGCGGGAGACGGGCCGGTGCGATCACCAAATGGTCGTTTTCGATCCGAAGTTCAACGATGTCCTCGAAGCCGCACTGTTCGATGATGGGTTTGGGGATTCGGATACCTCGCGAATTTCCAACCCGAACAAGTTCAACCTTCAGGACTGTCAATGACCTCGTGCTTACATTGTAGTCACATAAAAGCCTTGCGGCAAGAGCATGTGGCACATTAGGAGCTTTCCACTTTGCCTTGACAGCGCGAGTGGCACAGGCACTCCTACCTGTGCGCCGTGCATGGAATATATCAGCCCTGTGCGCTATCCACGCAGTGGATAGGCCCCCGGCACAGGCAAGAGTGCCTGTGCCACCAACGAAAATGTATTCCGCGATTTCGGGCATCATGGGAATATACAGACATGATTCACCAACAACAGTTTTCGCTTCGCACCTCTGGTCAGGGCGACATGCACGACATCACTCCTCAAGTTGCCGCCGCTGTCGCCGAGTCGGAAATCAAGACCGGGACGGTCAACGTTTTCAATGTGGGCAGCACGGCGGCAATCGGCACCATCGAGTTTGAGCCCGGCCTCGAGAAGGACCTTCCGGCAATCCTGAACAAGCTCATTCCCCCCAGCCGCAACTACGGCCACGAGCAAGCGTGGCACGATGGGAACGGCCATTCGCATTTGCAGGCGACCCTTCTGGGGCCCTCGCTAACCGTGCCCATTGCCGGAGGCGAACCTCTGCTCGGCACGTGGCAGCAGATTTTCCACCTCGAATGCGATGTGCGTGGACGCGAGCGCAGGGTGGTGATCACGGTGGTCGGCGAACCGCAGCAGTGACACAGGCACTCCTGCCTGTGTGCCGTGCATGGAATGCATCGGGCGGAGTCCCTGGCCCTCTGCCGGGAGGCGCCAGCCTCAGGCACAGGCAGGAGTGCGTGTGCCACCCACTTCAAGTTCACACGCGCCCCGTATTCCGCTATGATGCAAACCATGGACGTCGCCGTTCGTTGCCGGGGGCTGCGCAAAACCTACGATGGCAAGGTCGAAGCCGTTCGCGGGCTCGATCTGGAAATCCTCGCCGGCGAGTGCTTTGGTCTGCTAGGCCCCAACGGGGCGGGCAAGACCACCACCATTGAAATCCTGGAAGGACTGCTGGAGCCCACTTCCGGCGAAATCGAGATTCTGGGGAATAACTGGCGGACGCACAATCGCGAACTCCGCGAATTAATGGGAATCTCGCTCCAGGAAACGCGCCAGGCGGAGAAGCTCACGGTGCGCGAGACCTTGGAGTTATTTGCCAGTTTTTATCGCCGCCCGCGCTCAATCGGCGAAGTGATGGCGGAGATGGAACTCACGGAAAAATCCGACGCTTGGGTCGGCAAGCTTTCGGGCGGGCAGAAGCAGCGCCTGGCGGTGGCCACTGCGTTGGTAGCCAATCCCAAAATCCTTTTCCTCGATGAACCCACCACGGGGCTCGATCCGCAAAGCCGCCGCCAGCTTTGGGAAGTGATCCGGGAGTTCCAGCGGCGCGGCGGTACCGTCCTGCTGACCACGCACTACATGGACGAAGCCGAGCGCCTGTGCGATCGCATCGCCATTATCGATCACGGCCTCACCATTGCTTCCGGGACGCCCACCGAGCTGATCGAGCGCTTGGGCGGGCACCACATGGTCGAATTCGACGCCACAGGGATTGTCGACGGCGAGCTGGACACGTGGCGTCCGCTGCCCGGCGTCGAAGCCGTACACGAGGAGGACGGGCGAGTGGTCCTGAGCGTGCGCGAACCTCATGAAACCATTCCTGCCCTGCTCGCGGCCATACAGGGCCGCAACGGGCACCTGCTGCACCTCACCACACGCCAGGCCAGCCTGGAGGACGTCTTCGTGCACCTCACGGGGCGGCATTTACGCGAGGAATGAGGGAATTTTCGATTGCCGATTGGTGATTGGTGATTTGCGATTTACCGTTTGTGACATGTGGTTTGCAGTTTGCAATTGGTGATTGGCGATTTTAGACTTTCGATCTCCTGGTCGGCAATTTCGATTTTGGGCGTGCGTTCGATCTTGAATCTTGAATTTTGAATCTTGGATGGACCACTCATGAGTGCGACCGCCGCCATGCCGGAAACCGGCCGTTGGAAAAGCTACGAACTCCTGCTCATGGCGCGTCTGAAGGAAATGTATCGCGAGCCGGAGGTCGTCTTCTGGGTCTTCGGGTTTCCCATTCTCCTGGCGCTGGGCCTGGGGATTGCCTTTCGCAACAAGCCAGCCGATGTCAGCCGCGTGGCGCTGGTGGAAGGACCGGAGGCCGCCACGGTGATGGATCTGCTCCGCAAGTCGTCGGCGGGCACGGTGCACGTGGATGTTCTGCCGGGCCCCGAAGCGCTCAACCAGTTTCGGCTGGGCAAATACGACTTGGTGGTGACACCGCGCGGCCGCGGGTTTGAGGGGATTGCGGCAGGGTTTGAGTACCTGTTTGACCCCGCTCGCCCGGAAAGTGTGCTGGCCCGCAGCGTCACCAACGATGCTCTCCAAGCGGCTGTGGGAAGAAAGGACAGCGTCCCCACGTCCGGACGCGTCTCGAGCGAACCCGGCGCGCGCTATATCGACTTCCTGATTCCGGGCTTGCTGGGCATGAACCTGATGAACTCCGGGATGTGGGGAATTGGTTTTGCGCTGGTGGACTTGCGCCAGCGCAAGTTGCTCAAGCGTTTTGTCGCCAGCCCCATGCGCCGCAGTGACTTTCTCCTGGCTCTGGCCAGCAGCCGATTGGTGTTGATGCTGATTGAGCTGGCACTGCTGCTGGGATTCGGCGTGCTGGTGTTCCACATGCGCGTCGAGGGCGCGTGGACCTCCATCCTGATCATCAGCGCGCTGGGGGCGCTTTGCTTCGGTGGCGTCGGGTTGCTCACCGCCAGCCGCGCGCAAAAAATCGAAACGGTTAGCGGACTGATCAATCTCGTTATGATGCCCATGTGGATTCTGTCGGGCGTCTTCTTCTCTTACGAGCGATTCCCTGCCCTCTTGCATCCCGTGATCAAAGCACTGCCGCTCACCGCACTGAACGACGCCCTGCGCGCTGCGATTCTGGAAGGCGCGCCCCTCTCCCACCAAACCACCCGCCTCCTCGTGCTGGGTCTATGGGGGGTTCTCTCCTACCTGCTGGCCTTGCGCTGGTTCCGCTGGACATAACTCGAGTGCCGTTGTAGGGCCGAACGGCGTTCGGCCGGGGCGAGCGTGGCTCGCCTCAACGTAGCGGCGAGTTTACCTCGCCATGGCGGCCTGAAGCCGCCTCTACATACCCAACCTCAAGGTGTCGCCCCCGTACTACTATTCCCGGACTTCTATTCGCGCCGCGGAGATTTTGTGCCACGGGCGTCCCGCCCGTGCTCGGGCATGGCCGGGACGGCCATGGCACAATTTTGGTTGCGGCTCTGCCGCGCTGTGCCAACGTTGATGGAAGTTGGCCGAAAACCACCACCCTACCCGCAAACCACCACCGAGCAGGCCCTGAGCCAGCCTTTCACTTCACCGCTATATCCCCAATCGCTTGAATTCACGACCTTTCGGAACACATGCTTTGGCAAGGTACTTGCCCTAATTAAGGTTGCAGTTTGGCAAGAAGCATTGAGGGTTCGAGGAGGATTCAAATGCGAAGCCTAAAACTCATAACGCTATTAGGAATTGGCTTGTTGTTTGCGCCTTCTGCACATGCCCAGTATGGAGTCGTGGTGGGTCCCGGCTACGTGGACCCGGGCTACATAGGGCCGCCTCCGGTGTGCCCGTACGGCTATTACGACTATTACCCTTACGCATGCGCACCCTACGGTTACTATGGACCCAGTTGGTTCTTGGGCGGAGTTTTCATTGGCGTCGGGCCGTGGGGCCACGGCTATCGTGGCTTCTACGGGGGACGTGGCTATCGTGGCTGGGGCGGCTACGGGCACGGGCCGGCATATTCCGCGCGCGGTGGATTTCGCGGTGGGTTCGGTAACGGTTACTCCGGTGGAGGCGGACGGGTCTATGGTGGTGGACGTAGCTTTGAAGGAGGCGGTCGCGCTTACGGCGGTGGCGGACGTGCCTACGGTGGAGGAGGTCGTGGCTTCAGTGGAGGCGGGCATAGCTTCGGTGGAGGTGGTTCCCACGGTGGTGGGCGCAGGTAGATTCCATCATGAACTCGATGCTCTCGCGGCCGACGGCACTTGCTGTCGGCCGCCGCGTTTTTGAAGCCGCCTTCGTTAGGGGGCCTGCTTTTTGCCGAACCAGGGATAGTAATATTCACCTTCCCGGTCTTCCTTCACCTCGAGGATAACGCTGTAAAGGCGTTCTTCCACCCAGCCGATGGCCACGTGGATTACGGTTTCTGAGGCTGTCGATCTTTCAGAATCTCTTTCAGGTTCCGGCTCCCGTGCAGAATGGCGATTACTTGCAGCGGCTTGGTTTGCGGACGGTATACGATGATGTAATTCGGGTATTTGGGGATAGTCCAGAAAAGCACAGGGAGAGGTGTGATATCTCGCCTTCTATGGCCTATGGAAGGGTATCCGGCGAGCCGGCGGCATGTCGAGATAATCTCCGATTCCACCTGGTCGGCGGCTTCCGCGCTGTCTTTCTGAATGAACCACCAGATGGCATCAAGGTCTTCGGTTGCCTGAGGGGTAAGATGGAAGGGCGCGCTCATCCCCGCGACTTCAAACGCGCGGCGCGGCGCCGATGCAGCGTTTCGATGGCCGCCTCGCCGTCCGTGAGTTCACCGCGTTCCGCTTGCGCAAAGCCGTTGGCAATTTGGGCCGCCACCGCTTCGCGTTGCTCCACCAGCCAGTCTTCGCTGTGGAGTTGTGCGCGGATGATTTCGAACGCTTGATCCAGCACCTCGCCGGAGTCATGATAAACTCCAGACTGGATTGCCAGATCAATCGTTTGCTGATGTTCAGGTTTCAGTTCGATGGTCATGGCCGTTTCTCCGTGGGCTGTGCCATCAGCTCCCCGCCCCCTTACCTATTCCCGCCGATTACAATATTACAACATTACATCCTTGATGTCTTGCAGCTCCACCAACATTCGGCTGATCTCGCCCCTATCCCAGGCGGATTGTACGGACTACCACATTTGGCTTGTCGAATGGCGCGCTGCCGGGTAGATTGCTCGTGCCCAAGTCTTGCCGAAAGAGCGGCCGTTCAGAAAACCGCAGACGATAAAAGGCAACAACATGCGCCTGCCCGCAGCGACTCGGTGGGGACAACACACTCTGGGCACGGAGGAGACCTGGCATGACACGGAAGGTTCCGCAACTCGCATTTAGTTTTTGTTGCTTGGCCGTAACCTTAATTCTCGTTCCTTTTCCCCTCGGCGCGCAAACTCTCGCGGCCGAAACATTCCAGCGCGATCCCAAGCAGCCAATCGACGAATCCTATACGCAGCTTATCCGGAAATACACGACCGCGCCGTCCCTGAATTCGCCTCTAACCGATTACCTTCCGGCGTCCAGTTCCGTGCCAACTCCCGCGAAGATTTTAGGTGATGTGGCCGGCGCGCCCGACGTTCTGCCTTATGCGGAAGACGTGCACGGGTATTTTCGGTTGCTTGCTGCGGCCAGTCCGCGTGTCAAGGTGTTCACAATCGGCCATAGCGAGGAAGGACGTGAGATGATCGCCGTCGCAGTTGCCGATGAGTCGCTGCTCGATCAAGCCCAGCAGAACGGCGCACGGCTGGCGCAACTTGCCGATCCACGGAGCCTGAAGCTGGATGACGCCAAGGCCCAGGCCCTGATTCGCCAGTCGTATCCGGTTTACTACATCACCGGCGCCATCCATTCGCCGGAAACCGGCGCGCCCACCGCATTGATGGAACTCGCTTACCGGCTGGCTGTAGACAACGCCCCCTACGTGCAATTCATTCGCTCTCACATCATCACGTTGATCACCCCGGTGGTGGAGGTGGATGGGCGCGACCGTATGGTGGACATCTATAAATGGCATAAAGCGCATCCTGGCCAGAACTGGCCGCGCCTGGTCTACTGGGGCCACTATGTCGCCCACGACAACAATCGCGATGCCATGGGCATGACGCTCGAGCTTACAAAAAACGTTTTGAACACCTACCTTGATTGGCATGCGCAAGTCTTGCACGACCTGCACGAGTCCGTGCCGTTTCTCTACGACAACACGGTGGGTGATGGACCTTACAATTCCTGGATCGATCCCATCCTGACGGACGAGTGGTCAATGCTCGCGTCTGACAACATGGCGCGCATGCAAAGTCTTGGCATGCCGGGTGCGTTTACCCATGGAAATTTCGATACCTGGAGCCCCGGCTACCTGATGTTCCTGGCGGGCTTACATAACGGCATCAGCCGCCTGTACGAGACCTTCGGCAACGGCGGCGCGGACACCGAGAAGCGCGTGTTATCACCGGGCGAGTATGTGCGCACGTGGTACCGGCCCAATCCGCCCAACCCCACCGTCCTGTGGTCCCAGCGCGACAACAATAACTATGAGCAAACCGCCCTACTTTCCACCCTTTCCTACTTCGCGCAAAACGCCAAGTTCTTCCTGAACAACTTCTACCTGAAGAGCAAACGCTCAATCGAGAAGCCCGGCAACGAGGGGCCCGCCGCTTACGTCCTGTCACAGGATGACCAGTCCTGGAACCGACAAATGCAATTGTTGAAAGTGCTGGCGTTACAGCACGTCGAGATTCAGCGCCTGACGCAAGCGGCTACGGTCGCGCTGCCTCCGCCTTCCCACAAGGAGGAAGAAGAACCCAAGCCCGGCACCCCGCCACCACCTACCTCCCAAACGTTCCCTGCAGGGAGCTTTATCATTCGCATGGACCAGCCCTTCTCGCGGGTAGCAGATGCTCTGCTCGATCGCCAGTTCTGGTCGCCCGAAGATCCGCAAAAATCACCTTACGATGACACGGGCTGGTCTTTCGGCGATCTTTTCAACGCCAAGGTGTCGCGCGTCACCGACCGTAGCATCCTTTCCGCGCCGATATCTCCCGTCCCCGACGTCAGCCAAATCCCGGCGGCCGAGCCTGGGACTGGACCGTTCTACGCTGTGAATAACTCAGCACAGGTCAGTCTGGCTTCGCTGGTTTATGCGTTGCAGGGTTCCGCGGATTTGTCGATCTCGGAAGAAGGCTTCGAAAGCGCCGGGCAGAAGTTCGCCGCCGGATCGCTCATTATCGGCCGCGTGGAAGCGTCAAAGCTCAAGCCTTGGTTGCAGCAATTCGATCTGTCTGCTGTCAGCATCGCCAGCCCTCCATCCGTTAAGGTTCACGCTGCCGCGGCTCCCCGCATTGCTTTCATGCACACCTGGCTCTACACGCAAACGGAAGGCTGGTGGCGCATGGTGTTCGATAAACTCCATGTGCCGTTCGCGTACGTCAGCACGCAGACGGCTTCCAAAAATCCGGATTTGCGCTCGCAATACGACGTGATTATTTTTGCGCCGGGGGCCGGTGCATCCCCGCAGCAAATTGTGGACGGCCTGCCGATGTGGGGAAATCCCCTGCCCTGGCAAACCAGCGAGCTCACACCGAATCTGGGAAAGCTGGACTCGACGGAAGACATACGCCCTGGATTAGGCGAAGCGGGCGTGACCCATCTGAAAGATTTCGTGCAACAAGGTGGCCTGCTGATTACAGCGGAAGACACGGCCGAGTTCGCCATCGACGAAGGCATGGCGCCGGGAGTCTTTGTGGCGCCACGAAAATCCCTGAAGGTTGTCGGCAGCGTTTTGAATTCAGCGGTGGTGGATAACAAGCACCCGGTCGCGTATGGCTATGCCGCCGCAGTGCCTTTGTATAGCGCCGAGGGCCTGGCATTCACCGTCAGTAATCTCACCGTGAATCGCAATATCCTGACCGCGAAGGACTACAAGCGCCCGACCGGCCGCGGCGGTCCCGAGGATGAGGACATTCCCGAAGGGCGGCCGGTGGAAAAAGCTCCACCCCTGCCGGCTCCGAAACCCTGGCAAGCCACTCCCCTCAATGAAGAACAGGAGCGTAACAACCCATATCTGATTCCCGCCGAATACCGGCCCCAAGTCATTCTGCGCTACGCGGCGATGAAAGGCCTGCTTTTGTCAGGTCTGCTGGAGAATGGCGATGCGCTGGCCGAGCATCCGGCGGTGGTCGCGGCCCACTTCGGCAAAGGCAATGTGCTGCTCTTCGCCAACAACCCGATGTACCGGGGGGAAACGATCGGGTCCTACGCGCTGGTTTTCAACTCCATCATCAACTTCGGCCACTTGAAGTAAGGGGGTTTCTCGGTAGCTCTACCTTCCCATGGCGGTATCAATAGCGGTCAGAACCGCGTCTGGAGGTCCAGGCTTGCCCTGTTGATCGAGGGCCACGAAGTTAAAGTTGCTATTCTTCTTCGTGCGAATATGAAACGCCCCAAGGTTGACGAGATACACCGTGTTGCGGCGGGCCTCTCTGATCGTATCCAAGGGAATGTCATAGCTATGGATATTGTTTCCAGTACTTCCCTTGGTCCCTTTGTAAGAGATCACCCCATTGCCAATGGTCATAACCCCCGTGCAATAATTTTGTGCACTCTGCCCATGGTCGTGGGCCATGGCAAAAGACACTACGCCGGGATGCGGCACAGGAACAGGCACCTGCTGGCCGGTCAACTGGATTGACCGCGTGACCGTGGTCGATCCGTTATACCAGGTGATTTGCACCGTTTCGCCGGCCTGATGACTGGACAAGGCTGTCCTGAGCGCCTGCGGTGTGTTCACCATCTGTCCGTTGACAGCCAGAATGACGTCGTTGGTTTGCAATCCCGCCTGGGCCGCCGGGCCGCCCGGCGCGGTGCTGGCGACAACGACCCCGCGAGCCCCGGCGGCTTGCTGCTTGGCCTGGACGCCAAGATATCCGGCTTGGCCATGGTTTGGTGGCACTGGCTCCGGCCCGGGACCCGGACCCGGCGGGATGGGAGTCGGCGTGGGCTGCTGGAGCGTGGCGGCAACGGTCGTAACTTCTCCTGCCGTGAGGGTGACGTTTTCTTCGTAATCCTGGTAGCCGGTCTGCGTGACGCGCACGCGGTGGTCTCCCGGGGCAAGGCGGGTCATCTTCAACCGGCCCTCCTGGCTGGTTGATCCCACAGGTTCATCATCCACGTAGACCTGGCATTGGCCGGGGCGAGATTCAACCATCAGGACCGGGGGAGAGGTGGGAGGCGCAGGGTGGGGGGGGACCGGGGGCGGGGTGGAACCATGGGGCGCCAGCGACCGCAGTACGCGAATTAAATCGTCCGTTCCACCGACATCGCGGATTTTCTTTTCCACGGAGGGAGTGACTTGAAAGGAGATGCCCTCAGCTTGTGCTGCCTTCACCACATCGTCGCTGCTCGTGTCGTTGGTCAAAAGATCAATGACGTCCTGGGAGGTGAGCTTCTGGTGCGCTTTTTGGGCGTTTCCGAGCGAGGGAAGGAGGGCGATGGCCGCCGTTAACACAAGCAGCACGAGAAGATTTGAAATGCGTTTACCCCCTGAATGCGAACCCATACGTTTGGCCTCTGGGACTGGTTTCGCCCATTTTATATCGCTATCGGCAAGACACGTCAAGGTCACTGAGCGGATTAATCCCGGCAAACCGCGCCCATTACTTCTATCCACAATTCAGGCTTTCGCCCAGAATGGCATTTTCCTTCTTGCAGGCTTTAATGGTTTCGTCGAGTTTTTGATGAAGTTCGGCGTTGGAAGGATCTAGGTTCAAGCCTTCCTGGTAAGCGGTGATAGCCTTTCCGTACTCCCCGCGTTTATAGTAAAAATCCCCCAGGCTGATCTTCCCCTTGACCTCATGCGGGTCGACCACATGGACAGGAGGCTTGTAAGTGGTATGGACAATCTGGGTCGTATGATGTGGACGGGTCGGTTCGTCTGTGCGCTCAGTAGTGTGCTCGGAAGTAGGTTGTGGACTCGGGGGCGGTATCACGCTGACAGGGGCTTCGAACGTCTGTGTTCCGCTCGGACCGGTAGCCGTCAGCTTATACGTGGTGGAGGCATCCGGGGTGAGGGATTTGGAGCCCTGCGCCTCGACCGGACCCACTCCCGGCTCCAAGTTCAAGGAGGTGGCGTTCTGCGAAGTCCAGTGCAGGGTGACGGAATCGCCTTTCTGCACCGTGGTGGGGTCTGCGGAAATCGATGCGGTCATAGTCCCGGTTGAAGTACGCGTGGCAAACCACAGTCCCCCCGCGCCGATACCCACCAGCAAAATGATGAGCCCTACCCAAATTCCCCAGCGGGATTCGGGAGGCTTGGTGCGCTCGTGCACCGGCGGCACCACTACCTGTGGTATCTGCGAGACCAAGGGCGGGGCGACGGGTGGGGCCACGACTTTGGGGGGATCGGGCGGACGAACCTGCGGGGGCTTCGGCCGCTGCGGAGGAACTTCGGGGACGACCGGGGGGCGAGGGCCACCGGTTGGACCCCGCTGTTGCATGGTACGAATGAGTTCATCCGGCGGCACGAACCGC
Source organism: Terriglobia bacterium (assembly GCA_050010335.1). Taxonomy (GTDB): domain Bacteria; phylum Acidobacteriota; class Terriglobia; order UBA7540; family UBA7540; genus Bog-366. Next base: position 2,450 of record JBEKLF010000140.1, on the reverse strand, counting down.
GTCGCCCCCGGTTCCGCCAACTCTTTTTCGAGCTTTTCGATCTCCTGGATCAGAACGCGAGCTGTGGCTGGACGCATGTCGCGGTTCTTTTCGAGAAGGCGCAAGGCGAGCGCGGCCACATTTTCCGGCACTTGCAGTTCCGGATGTGCGGTGGGGATGGGCATGGGCTGTTTCTGCATGTGGGCCAGCAGCATTTCCATGGTGGTGTCAGCCTTGAAGGGCAGGTCCGCGGTGAGCATCTGGTACATTACGACACCGAGAGAATACAGGTCAGCGCGGCCATCAAGATCGTCTCCGCGCTTACCCATCGCCTGTTCGGGAGACATGTATTGCGGCGTACCAATCACCACGCCAGCGCCGGTCAGCGTCAAGCCGGCGGACTCGCCCATGCGCGCCTCTTTCATTTTGGCAATGCCGAAGTCAAGAACCTTCACCATCTCGCCATCGGGAGCGTCCACCAGTGCAATGTTGTCGGGTTTGATGTCGCGATGAACCATCCCCAACTTGTGCGCGGCGTCCAGCGCCAACGCCGCTTGCTTGATGATCAAGAGCACACGTTGAGCAGGCAGCGGACCTTCCTCGCGGATGAGCTTCTTCAGGCTCTTCCCCTCGATGAACTCCATGACGATGAACGGGCGGCCATCTTCGGCCTCGTCGATGTCGTCCACGCGTACGGCGTTGGGGTGTTGGAGCCGGCGGGTGATGACCGCTTCGTGTTTGAACCGCTTCACGAAGAGGTCGTCGCTCAGGAGCTCGGGGGCAATCACTTTCAGCGCCCGCATTTCATCAAACGCCAAGTGCGTCGCCTTGTATACGGAACCCATACCGCCTTGCCCCACCTTGGCTACCAAGCGGTATTTTCCGCGGATAATACTTCCCACCGTCCAGGTCCCGACCTCCTCGAGCTGAGTGCCATCTGCCGGGCAAACGACGTAGTTATTCGGATAGCTTACTTGGCATGTTGGGCAGGTCTTCATGTCGCTCCCGTCGACATTTCTATGCCAAAAGTATATCACGAGCAGGCATTAGGAATGTCGGCTTGCTATGCTTTGATTCGGCTGTGGTGTAAGAATTGCCTGCACTCCACGCCGCAGGCTTCAACTCTATGACGGAAACACACTTTCTCTTGACGGTCGCCAACCGCGCTCACGACCTTCTTGCACTTTGAAGTTTACTTCGAGAGCGGCTGGCGGGCAAGCCCCAAGGTGACCCCAACCCCGCGGGAGTCCACTGGTCTCCAAAAGTCCGCGAGCGTTCTGAGGGGCGACAAGCTGCTTCTCATTCCTCGGCGGCGCGGCCGAAGGGGATGGGGGCGCGATATTCCCAATCCGCGGTGGGGTTGCTTTTGTAACGGTAGAGTTTGCAAAGGTCGCAAACCTGCGCCACCACATAAGGGCCGTCCTGATTCTGCCACTGGTGGTGGCAAGCGCCGGCTAACGGCTTCTTCTGCTCCGGCAAGATCGAGTCATCTATGTTCATCAGCAATATAACCTAATTAGCTACTCACCCATCTTAGCGATATCACTGGGGGCAGTATTCGAGGCCCCAGCAGCGAGTGTGGATTTCTCAAGAAGGCGGTTTGTAGTCAGCGGGCACCCTTCCCTGCCCTGTGTTAAAGTCCGAAATTCCAAATTCCCAAGCGCCGGGCGCAGTGTACTACTTCACGCCATAATCGTCCAGTTCCGTGCAACTCGTGTCCGTGCAACTCGGGCTCAGGAATGCCAGTGCCGCCATCGTGGCGGCTCGATGCCGGCTGGAAGCCAGCGCTACGTCCGAAACCAGGACGGCTCATCCTTCGCAAATGGGTTATGTGATGCACGAAGAACCCCGTGAAAAACCGAATTGATCTGACAAACTGTCGTCCAAATGCCGCAGTTTTCTGCAAAATGGGTGTCGGTTAAACAAAAATGTCCGAACCTAAGACATAAATGTCCGACTTTTTTCCGGGTATTATGTCCGAGATTTGTTTGTTTTCATATACATTCCGGCTTCGAACGTATTTTTTTAACATCTTTTTTCTCGAGTGCCCCCTGCCTGACCTTCCCAAAAGCGTTGATCAGGCGCCAAAGCCGGCGTAGGTTGGAGTCCTCCAACCTCTGTAGATGCACAGACTTCTCATCTTCCGGCGCCATCAACGCGGCGAGATTTTCCGCCGATTGGACCCGTTCGGCCCGGTGCGCATACTGAAAGCCAAGACTCATGTAAGGATCCATCAGTGATTGGAGTTGCTTCCGGGCTTCCCGGTGGGCGGCCTTGCGCTCGTTCTCTTCCATGGGCTGGTTGAGCGACTTCAGCAGGGTGATGAATTCCTGCATCGCTTCCGAAGAATCGCCCTTGCGGGCCGTCACAAACTCCTCGATTTCCGCCGCCGTGGGACCCTGGCCCCGCCGCGACAGCGCTTCCTGAAGGCGCTCAAACGGCTCCACCGCGTCGAAGACCTTAGAGGCCTG
>JBEKLF010000139.1:0-22298 GCA_050010335.1 Terriglobia bacterium | reverse complement strand
GATGAGGCGAGCCTTGGTCGGGATGAGCCGAAAACGAATCGCACAGGGGGAAAGGCGCGAGAAAAACCCAACCGCCACCCCCACGGAGAAGTTTTGCTTGACAACGCCGATGCCGTTATAGATGCGCTACGCCTGCTCAACCGGAGAGTGCGCCGTGCGGGCGACTCCTCGCGGCTTGCGCTGGCCGGTGGCGCAGGATACCCGCGACAGCCTACTTGGCCGTACCGGACTACCCGTGCTTTGGGCTCGTCACCGCCAAGCTCCCGATCACAAGAATGGTTTGGCGACTACCGTCAAGTGGCTCCTTCCTGTCTCCCGCATCGCGACGAGGCACACTCTCGCGCCCCGAAACAGGGATAGGATTGAGACTGCTCTTATGTTTAGGTTTTGAAGCGCTCGCCGGGGCGGTAGATGCGTCGGGCCTGGGTCTTCCGATCGGCACTCCAGGCAAATCGCGGGCGCTCGACGGTAACGGAGAGGGGCAGCTCCTGGCAGCGCTCGCGAACGATGTCATGCTCAGCGGGTGTGAGACCAAGTCCATCGGCAACGATTTCGTCGATTCTCTCAAGTATTGCAAAGACCCGTTGCTGGGTTTTCTCTAGATGACTGGCGAACCCGCGGATATTGCTGGCAATGGCGGCTCGCACGCTTGCTTCAGCCGGAAGCATGAGGTTTTCGATGTCCTCGGCGTTGAATTCATCCTTGTCTGTGGCGAGCAGCGCCACGCGAGCCAGCGTCAATACATCGTCTGATGGGGCAGCTAAACTCATCGACTCTGCGAGCAAGGATTTGGCGGAAATCTGTGCAGCGGCCAACTCTTCCCGGTCGAGACTTCCGGACTTCTCTGAGGTTTGTAAGCCCAGGAACCCCGCTTTTTCAAATTTGGATATGTCTGAAATGGCCTCTAAATAGGCCTCGGTCTCATTTTCTTTCACTGAGCCGGACAGTTCGCTTGCCTCGAAGGCAAGGTCATGAAGTGACTGCGCAGTTTTGTGCGTGAGGTCTGGCATGCGTAGCGCGCTGATGGCCCGCGGGAACCAGTGCGTTCTTCTCCTCAGCAGAATTGCGGACCGGAGGGTCAGGAAAGAATAGTATCGGGATACACGCGAGTTGATTATTGCAGCAAGGCAATAAGCGCTGCACTTTTTGGGGACAGCGACGATCGTGCTGTTGTTCGCGACAGTTTGCAGGGGATCAATAACTGCGGATGCGAGAGTCACATAAATCTCCGGGATCAAGCAGCAGAGGATGTCACTTGGTGAACCAATAGCGAGCTTGTGCGCGGTCCTATAATCGTATCGACCCATTCCCGTAGTGTCTGCAAGGCCCGAATTCTCTTCGTAAAACTCCAGTTCATCCCAAATCGAACTGTCCTCCGCCGTCTGAATTCTGGAAAGATCAGCGACTTCATCCGTGGATTCGGCAACGGAGAAAGTAGCAACATGCTGGCCTTTGAGAAAGGGAACTTCGCTGGCCTTTGGGTCGGAAACATCTGCCATTCGCAGGAATTTCTGGTTATTTCCAGCCTTAACTGCAAAGGTTACGCGGGCGACTTCCGCCTGGTGAAAACTTCTTTGCGAATTCAACTTCGCCAGTATGGGCACGTCTCGCTCTGCAACCTCTAGACACCAGTCACCAAGGGTGCTTAATTGCGACCATGTTTCGCTAGGCAGCTCTGAGGTCTTTTGGGCCAGAAACGTCTCGTCGTGCGTGCACTTTTCGATTTCTTCCACGCTCATCAGGCCTTGCACTAATCTGATCTTGTGACCCCCGCGCTGCTTGCGATTGCGAACGAATATGAGCATGGGAACGATGTCCGCGCCGGGAAACACCTGTTTGGCGCACCATTCCAGGGAAACGAGCTCAATGATTTCATAGTCCCTTAGAGTGTTCCGCAGGAACGCGGCCCACTGGCTGTTGGCGATCCCGATGGGGGCGACCATTCCGATGACGCCATTCTCCTTGGTGAAGTACTTGGCGGCTGCATATAGGAAGTATACGGAAAGGTCGGTGTTGCGGACGGCAAGGGTGGAGAATTGTTCGTTCAGGACCTCCCGATCCTGCTGCGGGAGTCTTTCATTGCGCACGAAGGGAGGGTTGCCGATGACATAATCAAACGCCTCGGCTTTTTCCGTATCCTCAGAGTTTCCCGCATCCTCGTTCTCGCCGATTTCTCGCGCCGCCGAAGGGCCCAGTAGGAGCGAGTTTTGGAGTGCTACATCCATCGGCTTGATGACAAAAGATGCGTCCGACTCCTTGGCCTTAAGGTAGATCTCCAATAATCCGAAGAGTAGGCTCAAGTGTGAAAGGAAGACCGAAAAGGGATTTATATCCTGGCCGCGCAGGCACTTCCTCACCAATTCAATTCGGTTTTGAGGGGAGAGACTTTCGCCTGCCTTGAGTAAAGGAAGGGCAGCCCGAACTCCGAACGTGAACGAGCCGCATGCAGGGTCCAGAATGCGCTTCTCCATAATTTCGGGATCGGCCGCGATCCCGGTTCGGGCCAGGATGTAATCCACAACCGTGACGGGTGTGTAGTATTCGCCCAGCCGCCGCCGCTCGATGCGCGGACGGAAGTACTGATACATCGAGCCCAACAGATCTCGGTTCATCTCCCGGAAGCTGAAGGCGTTCAGGCGGAAAAGAATTCTCTCGAGGATGTCGTGCAATATGCCGTTTCCCTGCCCAAACCAATCGAACACGGAGGATTCAAACAGGCTGGAATAGACGCTGGCAACGTCCTTGAAGGCCACCTCAAGGAGGTCCTGATAGTTTCCTTTGATATTCCGAACAAAATCGCGCCAAACAGCGATACCGGAGTTCGAGATTTTTCGGGTGGTAAGGCCGACGTCTTCACAAATCCGAACGAAGATCAACCGGCTGAGGGCCACATAGGCCGTGTTGGTACAAAAGATGTCCTCGAAGTGGTCTTCCTGCTGGGTGCCTGCGTAGGTCTGATCGTGCTTGAAGCGCTCATAATCGTCCTCGAATAGTTGAAACGCCAAGCGGTGTTTGGCGCGAATGGTGCGGCGCTGGTAGAGGAGCTTTTGGCGGGTTTTGACGGCCCCTGAGCCGATGATGTCGAGCCGGCGGTCAACATCGGTGACCTGCAAATGGGCCTGCTCATACTCATCTCGGAGCTGGCGAAAGTGCGAACGGCAATACGGCCGCAGCTTCTCAATCGCACCAGAGAAAACCAATTGGAGTTGGTCAAGAGTACTGGCTGTCAGCGGAATGTGACCGCTCTTCAGCTTACCCTCGCGGAACGATTCGAACTGGCGCCGCTCCATTGAGGCAGCGTAGCTGATAAGGTGCATCCGTTCACGGAATGCCGCATCCGTCAGCGGGAACTGGTCCCCTGACCTGGGGTTGGTCAAGTGATCCGGTTCAATATGAAGGGTTTCAAGAAGCTGGCCGCCCAGGTCGCACACGTAGAACGTGCGCGGCGCGCAAAGAACGACGTAATAGGTTTCCGGTCCGATATAGCCGTGCTCAAGGATTTGGTCATGCCATATTTTCGCCCTCTCGGCAATATCCCGAATCTTTTGATCATCGATCTTCGCTTCGACCACGGCCCACTCGGACCCATCCTCCTGAGAGCTGAGGCGGATGTCCGGAATTCCGTGTTTTCCCGATTTGTTTATGACTCGTTGTGAGGGGGGATAACCTAACAGCGTGCCAAACACTTGCGTTGCCAGCGGAGTGTAAAAACCGATCTCGCTCAGTGTTCCGGGGGCACTTTCAGCCAAGAACTTTTTCAGGGACATAAGAAACCACTGACGACATATTACGGATTAGAGAGTCTGCCAGCAAGACAAAGTTTTTCCAGACCGAACTATATCCGGACTTGTCGGGCGGCCGCATGAGCGGGTCACAGTCACTTTTTGTTGCGGCGTACGCCTCGCGCCTGCGCCAACACGATTGTCGTAATCGCACGGATTCACGGCGGAGTTGGAGAGTCGGATAACTTCCCAGGGCAAAGGAAAGAAGCAAGAAAGTAGCATCGAGGGGTGTGGCACTGGCTTGCTTACATGCTTCCCCATGGGACCGTGGCAATAAGTATTCAGCCCCTCAAGGCTCATGGCAGATTGAATCGCCATGTGCGGAGGGTCGCCCGGACGAGAGGATTGATTTACAGGGAAATGGTACGCGGCCTTTCCGGCCCGCTGAGGGATACCTGCGGCGCCCAGGTGATTTAGCGCCGCAGGAAATGCAGAGACTCCACTGCCGGCCAGATTGATCATGTAGCGCCGACCATAGCCGGCAAGCGTCGTAGCGCCGGGCTTCAGCCCGGCACCCCCGAAGAACAAGTGCCGCCCTAAAGGACGGCGCTACGAACAGCACCTGCGGAACTCAAGTTCAGCGCTACATGCATTCCTCGTAGAGGGCCGGAAGAATCTTCTGGGCAATCAGCCGGGTGGCTCCCAGGGCGGCGCCTTCGCTCCCCAGGCTGGAGACTTTCAACTGGACTTCATTCGCCGACTTTTCCAGCGCGTGCTGCTTGATGATTCGTTGGAGCGGGTCGAGCAACAGCGGAGCGGCATGGCGAAATAAAGGTCCACCGAAGACTACCACACGGGGATTCAGCAGATTCACCACATCCGCCAGGGCAATGCCGATGTGGGAAACGGCTTCGTGCAAGACGCGGAAGGCGAGGCCATCGTTTTCCCTCGCCGCCTGCGCGACCAGCTCGATGGAGATGTAATCCAGATTACCCTTCGCCATCTCCGGGAGCCGGGAATCCACTCCCTTGGCGAGGGCACTCCGGACAGCCTCCATGATTGCCGCGCAGGAGGCCACTGTTTCCAGACACCCATAGTTCCCGCAGGAACAGAGCGCACCAGTGCGATTGGCGGTCATGTGGCCGAATTCGCCCGCCAGGCCCCCCGGCCCGCGATAGAGTTTGCCATCAATGAAGATGGACGCCGCAATTCCCATGCTGATGCTGACGTAGAGGAAGTCCGCGAGCCCCGCGGCGATTCCCCAATGCTTTTCCGCAATGGCCATGGTGCGGGTGCTGTCATCTATGGTGGCCGGAAGGCTGAAAGCTTCTTCCAGCATGTCGCGCAGAGGAACATTGCGCCATTGCGCCATTTGCCCCGGGCGGGGAAATGAAAGAATGATGCCGCTCTCACTATCCACCACACCCGAGTGCGCCGTGCCAATTCCTTTGATGAGGCCTGGCGCCACACTGCAATCCCGCAGGGCTTTGTGAATGGCTTCAAAGGCTCTTTGCAAGGTGCTTTGCCGGCCATCGCTGACTTTCGAAACTGTCTCCAGCTTATAGACCGGGCGCCCGAGCATATCGGCCACGACCACCCGCAACATGTACGAACCGAGATCCACGCCCACAAAGTAGGCAAGATCGTTGCGGACCGACAAGGATACGGGCCGGCGGCCCAGGGGCGTGGAGTTTTCTCCCGTTTCGATGATCAGGCCTTTCTTCAAAAGCCGATTTACAATTCCGCCGACACACGCGGCGCTCAATCCGGTGCGTTTGGCCAGCTCGATTCGGGAGATGTTGGTATACTCGAAGATTTGCTGGAACAAATTCAATTCATTGCGCGCTAACTTGCCAAGAACCCTTTTCGTACCCGCGTGCCGTTGGCCCTTCGCCCCAGCAAGTTCCCCCTCTTTCAGGTGCATATCTACGTTTTCTCCCATTTCACGTTTGAACTCTCGGTTAAGACGGGAATCGCCGCTGGAGATTCATAACCTACTGCGAACTGCGAAATATAGTGACAATTACGTGCGTAGCGCATCTTGCCCGCTGTCTCGGGAGCGTCCCGCTCCCGCCAGCGCGCGGGCAGGATGCCCACGCCCCAGCGGGCGAGACGCCCGCGCTACGAAAACAGTTCGTCACTATATTTTGTAATCCTCAATAATTGTAACAATTCATTTCTAAAATATGCCGCGGGGAGGGAGAAAGCAAATGAAATCGGTTGAAATTGGGGTTGCAGGCCCAAGGCTGAAAGCTGAAGTCCGAGTTCCGGGAAAGCGCTTGTCTGCATGAGGTTTGAGTACACGCGAGTTATTGATCGGGGCCACCCTAGAAGCAGTGGAAAGCCATGGAAGCGGGAGGCGAGGGTGGCCAAAGTTATGTCCAAGAGATTTGTAATCTGTGCGAGGCTGCGCAGCCGCTAGAGATATCTGGCTTGACATAATTTAAATAAAAAGGTACAAAATTGTCCGTTGTGAGATGGGGATTGCTTTATGTTGGTATTAAATACTTTCGTCGCGACAAATCTCACCCAAGTCGCCGGCTAGCTCCTCCATCCCCCTGAGGTACCCCATGACGGGAAAAGTCGCGCTGGTAACGCCATCACTAAAAAAACGTCTTGAAAACCGTAAAATCTGCGGATTTCCGATGTGGGTGCTCGTTTCGGGGCGATCCGAGCCAAAAGACGGAGGCAATCGATGACCAAGTTGGAGAAGGCAGGACGGCACCCCGTTTGGGGGTACGTGTTTTCATTGGTTTTCGTTCTAACCGCTTTAGGAAGTAGCTTCTGCTTTGGGGCGGCACAATTTCGTGCTTCGGTCGTCAAGATTGATATCACTCCCGACAAGTCACAATGGCTTTTGGGTTATGGCCCGCGGCAATCCGCCGGAGTGCACGACCATTTGTTCCATCGGATTGTGGCGATGGATGATGGCACCACGCAGTTCTATCTGATTTCGACCGATATCTGCCTGTATTCCCCTTCGGTTTACGACCAGGTAACGGCGGAGATCGAGAAACAAACTGGAATCAAACCCCTCCAGATTTGGTGGACGACCACCCACACTCATGCGGCGCCGGAAGTCGGACCTCCCGGGCTGGGCGCGGTTTTCATGGGCGAGCGCTACGAGCACGACCACAACACGGAGTATTCCGCCTGGGCCGAGAACGAGCTGATTGAAGGGGTGAAGGAAGCGCAGGCCAAACTCGAACCCGCGCGGCTCGGCGTGGGCTGGGGCATGGCGATGGCGAATATTAACCGGCGCGCACGGGACAAGGAAGGTGAGGCGTTTCTGGGACTGAACCCCGATGGCCCGGCGGACCGCGCCATTGGGCTGCTGCGGTTGGAAAAATCCGATGGGAGCTTGATGGCCCTGGTGGCAAACTACGCCATGCACGGCACGGTTTTGGGGGACACGAATAAGATCATCAGCGGCGACGCCCCGGGAATCGTCGCGGATTATGTCGAGGAGAAACTGGGAGCGCCCATGCTCTACATCAATGGGGCGGCCGGCAATATGGCCCCCATCTATACCGTCTACCTGGATTTTGAGAGTGGCCACCTCAGCCAGTTCCGGGCTCTGCTGGGGGACAAGATCATTTCCGCCTATCACCTGATGGGTCCGGCCACGGCCGACGTCCGGCTGACCCTGGGAGAAGCGACCGTGGAAACACCCCGCCGGGCCGGCCTTGGCTGGGCTAAGGACCTCGGCAAGTATACGCGGACGACCAGTGGGGGCGAGAACGTCGTGCTGCTTCCGGTCAGGTTTCTACGGATCAACAACGACATCGCGATATGGTCGGCGCCGCTGGAACTCTTCTGCGAGATCGCCATGGAAGTTCGCAGCCTCTCGCCGTTCCCCTACACGTTTTACTTCGGGTACTCGAATGGGTGGCTGGGATACTTCCCGACCAAAGCCGAATTCGCGTACGGGGGATATGAACCCAAAACGTCGGTGGTCACGGAACAGGGCGAGGGCGACTTGACGCGGACCGTCGTGAGCTACCTCCAGGGCCAAGTGCGCTGACATTACGTTGGAACGTGGCACAACCTACCAGGCACCCTCCAGGGACAGGGCGGGATCTACCATAAGTCGCTGCCTCTGGCATGCGTGGCGGGCATAAAGTCCGAAACTGTGAGAGTGTTTGCAGCGAGAATCATTCAAGGCGAATTCCTCAAGGCGTCTTGATAAATGGCAAACTTGATGAATGACCAAAATCGAATTGCTGTTGCTCAAGAAATACATTCTGGAGGAATGGTCGCATTCGGCGTAATAGCTTGGCTTGCTTGCGGAACTTCGGGGATTGGTGGACTATCCACAATGCCCCCCCCTGAATCGGCGCGAGGCCAGAAATTATATGCGGAAAATTGTGTCGGCTGCCATGGAGCGGATTTTCACGGCACGGACCAAGGTCCGGCACTAAAAGGGAATCCCGTCGTGCGGCAGATGTCCATTCGCCACATGGGCAACATCATCAAGACCGGAATCCCCAAAGCAGGCATGCCGGCGTTTGATCTCCCGTCTGAGGACCTCGACGCTCTCGCGACTTTCATCAGCTCGCTGAATTCCATCGCAGCACAAGGCAACGTTTCCGGCAACGCTACTGCCGGTGAACAAATCTTTTTCGGCAAGGGAGAATGTGGCTCCTGTCATATGGTCTCGGGGAGAGGCCGCCCCATTGGTCCCGATCTATCAAACCTCGGGAATGAAGAAACCGCAGACGAAATAGAATCCGCACTGAAAAACCCGAGTGCAGATATTGCCCCTGGCTACGAATTGGTCAGAGTTACGCTCAAGGACGGGAGCACCCTTCGTGGTTTCGCCCGCAGCCGCAGCAATTTTGATATTCGGCTGGAGGACCTTCAGGGAAAGCTGCACCTACTTCAGGAAGGTGAGATTGCCTCTATCGTGGAAGAGACGCAATCAGCAATGCCCCCGGTGCAGGCCTCTGCTGAAGAGTTCCAGGACCTGCTGGCGTATCTATGCCGACTGACAGGGGTGAAGCCCGGAGCTTTGGATACACAGTCCAGCAGCCAAGCGAGCGACATTGATTTCAACCGCATCTTGCACCCGAAGCCCGGCGACTGGCTGAGTTACGACGGGAAGTTGAATGCCAACCGGTACAGCGATCTCGCTCAGATTAACACCGCAAATGTTCGCCAGTTAAGAGTGCAATGGATCTACACTGTGCCGCTCTGGAGGAACATCGTCCCCGACACGTCATACTTCGTCCAGAACTTTGCCTACTTCGGGCTCGAGGTAACTCCGCTGGTTGCCGACGGCGTCATGTACATCACCGGCCCGGGTTCGGCCTACGCGTTGGACGCTCAGTCCGGGCGTGAGATTTGGGCGTACACGCGCAAGCGTACGGCCACGGTTGTGGGTGATGCGGCCTTGGGGACGAATCGCGGCGCGGCCATCCTCGGCGACAAGGTATTCATGACCACCGACAACGCTCACATGATTGCCTTGAACCGCACCACGGGAAAATTGGTTTGGGAACAGGTGATGCCGGAGGAAGCCCAGCACTATGGTTCCACCGTGGCGCCGTTGGCGGTTAAAGATATGGTCATCGGCGGCGTCTCGGGGGGCGATTGGGGCGTCCGGGGATTCATCGCCGCCTTCAAAGCCGAGACGGGCGAGCGCGTCTGGCGCACCTATACTGTCCCCGCCAAGGGAGAGCTGGGGATTGAAACGTGGGGCCCCAAAGAACCTACCATGGGCGGCGGCTCGACTTGGTTGACCGGTTCCTATGATCCTGAGACCGACACGCTTTTCTGGCCCACAGGCAATCCCTGGCCCGATTCCGACGACCGCGACCGGCCGGGCGACAACCTTTACACCAACTCCATCCTCGCGCTCGATCCGGCCTCGGGAAAGATGAAGTGGTATTACCAGTTCACGCCTCACGATCTGAAGGATCAGGACGCGAATCAGCCGCCGGTTCTCGTGGATACGCGCTACCAAGGGCAAGACCGCAAGCTCATGCTATTTGCCAATCGCAACGGATTCTTCTACGTGCTCGATCGCACGAATGGCAAAGTCCTTTTGGCCAAGCCATTTGTGAAAAAACTGACGTGGGCAAGCGGAATTGGCGCGGACGGGCGTCCCCAGCTTCTCAAGGAAGGGGACCTAAGCTGTCCTGACACGGCAACCAATTGGAACGCCACAGCGTTCAGTCCGAAGACCCGGCTCTACTACATCGTGGCGATGGAAAAGTGCTCGATCAACCCCAATAGGGAAGATTGGAAAAAGCCGCCCCCGAAGGAAGACCCTGGGCAGAAATACCTGCGCGCGCTCGACATCGAGACCGGTAACGTGGTTTGGGAAAGGCTTCAGGTCGGGCCTGTTGACGGCAAACGAGACGCAGGAGTGTTGGCAACAGCCGGAGGATTGCTCTTCTATGGTGACCCGCCGGGAGATTTCGTGGCGATGGATGCGCGAAACGGCAAACCCCTATGGCACTTCACCGCCGGCTCGGAAAACAAAACCTCACCGATGACCTACATGGTGGGCGGCAAACAGTTCGTGGCAATTGCGATTGGCCCCAACATTCTTTGCTTTGGGTTGCCAGAGGGGAGCGAGTAGAAATGAGCCGACTTGTTTCCGCTTTGGCATTTCTTCTTCTCGCCTGCAGCGTCTCGTTCGGGCAGAGCTCCCCGGCTTCTCCTGATACGGAGTGGCGGAACTATGGGCGCGATCCCGGAGGAATGCGCTTTTCTCCCCTGACGCAGATCAACCCCTCGAATGTTCAGCTCCTGCAAAGGGCCTGGACATTTCAATTACCGCCAACTCCGAATAGTGGAATTAGCGCCTTCGAGAGCACGCCCTTGATGGTGGATGACGTGCTCTACTTCACGACCGGACTCGGCCAGGTGATTGCGCTGGATGCCGAAGCCGGAAAAGAACTTTGGTTGTTCGATCCCCATCCAGGTAAAAGCGGCACGGTTCGCACCAACCCCAATCGCGGGGCCGCTTATTGGGAAGGACCATCCGCCCTTCCCTGCGGTGCGCAGAACTCCAAAATTGACCAGCGCCTCTTCTACATCACGTTGGACGCGCACCTCGTTGCACTCGACCCGCACGCCGGCCGGCCGTGCAAATGTTTTGGCCAAGGCGGAGCCGTTGACCTTCGCGTGGGCGTCGCCGACAAATGGCCAAAAGGCAGGTACGACTCAACCTCGCCTCCCACCATTTACAAGGATTTGGTGATTACCGGATCGGAGGTCCAGGAATTCCCCGCGAAGGGCCCCAGCGGAGATGTTCGCGCTTTTGATGTCCATACCGGAAAGCTCGTCTGGACGTTCCACACCGTTCCCAGACCCGGCGAAGTTGGGCACGACACGTGGGAAGGTGATTCCTGGAAAGACCGTTCGGGGACCAACGTCTGGGGCATTATGAGCGTGGATCCGGAGAGGGGAATGGTTTTCCTTCCCCTGGGATCGCCTTCTTACGATTTCTACGGTGCGGACCGCAAAGGCCAGGGCCTGTTCGGCAACACTCTGGTGGCCTTGGACGCTGATACCGGGAAGCTCATCTGGTATTACCAGATGGTGCATCATGATATCTGGGATTATGACCTGTGCGCCCCGCCCAATTTGATGACCGTGCGGCACGAGGGGAAGGATATCCCGGCGGTGGCGGAAGTCACCAAGATGGGATTTGTCTTTATTCTTGACCGCCTCACCGGCAAGCCGCTATTTCCGGTGGAAGAACGGCCCGTGGCGCAAAGCCAGGTGCCCGGGGAAGCAACTTGGCCGACGCAACCTTTTCCCATCAAATCCATGCAACTCGCCCGAACCTCTGTGTCGCTTGACGACGTCACCACGGTCACTCCCGAATCGAGAAAATACTGCCTCGACAACTTCGCTGATTCCCTCCCCGGGGGAATTTTCACTCCCTGGGGTTTCACGAAAATGACCGTGGAGATTCCCGGAACTCTGGGAGGCGGCAACTGGTCGGGGAGTTCGTTCGACCCCTCGCTCGGGTATCTCTTTGTCAATGTGAGCGAGGTAGGCGCCGTCGGTTTGATGCAGCCGCAACCCGAAGGTTCCGAGGAGCCTTTCGTCCGCAGCAGCAAGTGGGGAAACTACGCGCGCTTTTGGGATGACCATCACTATCCGTGCCAACAACCTCCCTGGGGTGACCTGAATGCTATCGATATGAAGACCGGAAAAATCGCCTGGAAAGTACCGCTGGGAGTCATGGACGATTTGGAGGCGCGGGGAGTTCCCAAGACCGGCGCTTATAACCTCGGCGGCTCGATTGCCACCGCAGGCGGGCTCGTCTTCATTGGCGGCACCGTCGATCACCGCTTCCGCGCCTTTGATGCCCGCACGGGCAGCGAGCTTTGGGTCGACAAACTGGAATCCAACGCGCACGCCACCCCCATGACGTATCTGGGGAAGAAAACGAAAAAGCAATTCGTGGTGGTGGCGGTGGGACCCGGCGGATATTTCAATCCGGACACGTCCGCGCCCACCGTCCTCGCGGCCTACGCCCTGTTCCCTAAAGGACAGGGTCCGGCGCGTCTGAGGGCGCAAGCTTACCCGAAAACGATTGCGGCGATTCCCGGACGTGAGCCGCCGGACCTTCCCGCCCCCGCCCAGGGGATTCCACAGCCGATTCCGTTCAGTCACCGGCAGCACGTTCAGGCAGGATTCAAGTGCGACGTTTGCCATCAACCTATTGGAGCAAGCGGCAAGATGCAAATTCCGGGAGTGGCGGACTGCATGAACTGCCATCAGAGCATCAAGACGGAGAGCCCTGCAATCCAGAAGCTGGCCCGGATTCAAAGGGACGACGAACTAATCGCATGGAAACCCATCTATACCCTTCCTGCCTTCGTATACTTCAGCCATCAGAAGCACCTTAATGCCAATGTGGAATGTGCGGTGTGCCACGGCCAGGTGAAAGAGCGCGATCAGCTTTGGCAGGAAAAGGAAATTTCGATGGTCGCCTGCGTGGGCTGCCACCAACTGCGAAAGGCGGCAGTGAACTGCGATGCCTGCCATAACATCGGGCACTGAAAAGGCAGTGGTTAGTGGCGAGTGCGCAGCAAACAAGCGGACGTAGCGCGGGCGTCCCGCCCGCTGTCGCGGGAGCGTCCCGCTCCCGCCCCCGGTGCGGGCAGGATGCCCGCAGTCCCAAACCCGGGGAAGTTTCGGATTAATTCAAGGGAAGGTAATGCTAAACCGTAGAACGTTTCTCAAATCGGTAGGTGCAGGCGGTGCCGTTGCGCTCGCACAGGCTAATGCCCGGGACACCAGCGCCGCTCCGGATTTAGGTGGCAACCTGCGCATCTGGGACCAGCACGCCCACCTCGGTTCGGTGCCCGGCGATACTCCCGAGGAGCGCATGGCGTTCCTCGTAAAGTGCATGGACCGCATCGGCGTGGAGCGGCTCATCATTTCCCAGGGATATTCCGACGACCAGCACCCTAATCCCCCCGAGCAATTTCGCCGAGAAAATGACCGCGTGATGCGCGCGGTAAAGGCCTTTTCCGACCGCGCCTACGGCTCAGTTTATTTGACCCCAGCTCTGCTTGAATTCAGCATGCAGGAATTGGATCGTTGTGTGCGTGACGGCCCCATGGTGATGATTGGGGAAATCGAGGGGGAGGCGCGCTGCAACGTGCCGGCAATGGATCCGATCGCCGAATGGGCGGTCGCGAATGAAGTGGTCATCCTGCAACACGAATGGCTGAAGGCCGGCGGCAATGAGCCGGGCGAGTCTTCCCCGTTCGATGTGGTCGAGCTTGCCCGGCGCCACCCTAAGCTCCAGATCGTTTGCGCCCATACGGGAGGAAACTGGGAGCTGGGGATTCGCGCTATTCGCGCCACGAGAAACGTTTACTGCGGGCTCGCAGGGTCCGATCCGACGTCAGGATATGTGGAGATGGCGGTGCGTGAATTGGGCGCGGAAAGGGTGATCTATGGCAGCGACGTGGGAGGCCGGAGCTTCGCCTCGCAGGTCGCCAAGGTGGAAGGTGCCAACATTCCCGAATCCGATAAGAAGCTTATCCTGGGCGGAAATCTGCGCCGCCTTTTGACGCCGGTGCTTCGGAAGAAAGGTTGCAAGGTATGATCGTCGATACCAACGTATACCTTTCCCGATGGCCCTTTCGACGCTTGGCAGGCGATGCGCCTGAAGCTCTGGTGGTGAAACTGCGCCAGCGGAATGTGGCGCAGGCTTGGGCGGGCAGCTTCGACGGGGTGCTGCATCGGGATATTGCCGGCGTGAACATCCGGCTTGTCCGAGCCTGCCGCGATTTCGGCCAGGGCATTCTCATTCCCTTTGGATCCATCAACCCCAAACTTCCCGATTGGCAGGAAGACGTCCGGCGCTGCCAGGAAGAACACCACATGCCGGGAATCCGCCTGCACCCCAACTACCACGGTTACACCCTCGACGATCCGGTTTTTGTGGAGTTATTGAAGCTCGCCACCACCCGGCGGCTCATTGTGCAGCTGGCCTTGTGTATGGAAGATGTGCGCACACAGCACCCGCTAATGCGGGTTCCTCCAGTGGATATAACTCCGCTACCGAATGTGGTAAAAAGTACGCCGGGTCTGCGACTGGAGCTTTTGAATTGCACTTCCAACATCGATCGGAAGCAATACGAGGCGGCGCTCGGCGCGGGCGACGTCTATACCGAAACATCCATGGTCGAAGGCGTGGCGGGGATCGCCCGATACATACGGAGTGTTCGGCAAGCACGCGTGCTCTTCGGATCGTATTACCCGTTCTTCGATTTTGAGTCCGCGCTCCTCAAAATGCAGGAATCCGGCTTGGACGAGGCCTCGCAGAAGGCGATTTGTGAGGATAACGCGCGGCGCCTCATAGGACCGGTAAGCAGCAGGCAGTAAGTAGAGGACGGGAAGAGGTGTAGCGCGACCTGCTCTGTAGGTCCGCGGCTTGTCCACTAAGGGCAGGGAAAGGCCGCGGACCTACCGAACAGGTCCGCGCTACGCTTAATTACAGGGCGGGAAGCGGCGCATGAAGAAAAAGAAAGCTGCCACGCATAATCGGGTATCGCGGCGCGACTTCTTCAAGGGCGCCGGCGTGGGATTGGTGGCATCGGAACTCGCGGCGGCGCCCCCCGCCGGAGCGGTCACCGCGCCGAGCCCAGCCCTACCGATGACCGCGGCGTCCCCGGTGCGATTTACCCCTGCGAGTGGCCTTACCCAACTTTCCCCGAATCTCTACGTTTTGCGCGACTCCTGCAATGTGTACGTGCTTAAAGATGGCAACCGCGCCCTGCTCATCGACTTTGGCTCGGGGCACGTCCTGAGCCTTTTGGGCTCGATTGGGGTGACCCAGGTTGACGCCATCCTGCACACCCATCACCACCGCGACCAATGCCAAGGAGATGCGCGCGCGGTCGCGGAGCGGATTCCCATTCACGTGCCCGCCCATGAACGCCACCTGTTTGAGGATGCGGAGAATTTCTGGCGCAACCGTCGCGTGTTCCACATGTATTATGTCGCGAACGACTTCTTTACGATTACCCGCAACCTTCCTGTGGCCGGTGTGCTGCAAGACTACGAGACCTTTCACTGGGGCCAACACGAACTGCTGATCTATCCCACGCCGGGCCACACCATCGGCTCCATCAGCTTGGTGGGAATGATTGACGGGCGGAAGACTGCTTTTACCGGCGACCTCATTCACTCGCCCGGCAAAGTTATTACCCTGCACGACCTGCAATATCACTATATGAGTACGGATGGCGTGGACTTCGCCACCTGTTCCTTGCAGCGCATGAGGGAGCTGGAACCGCAATTCATCTGCCCCTCGCACGGGGAGCCCTTTACCAGTGTGGACACGGGTTTCACGGATTTGATCAGCCGGATGCGGGAGTGGGTGAAAATATACGCACCGGGCACTCAGTTGACCATGGACAACGAGCCCGTTGCGGTGACGCCCCACCTGATCGCTTCCTTCCAGACCACCTCGTGCTTTTACGCCGTGATCAGCGATAGCGGCAAGGCCCTGTTCGTGGACTACGGGTCGGCGAGCTACAATTTCATTGAGAGTTCGCTCGCGTCTCTTCCCACCCACGATCGCCTGCGTTTCATCGCCCACACTATTCCGGCGCTCCAGGCGCGGTTCGGGATGAAGTCCGTGGACGTGGCCATGCCCAGCCACATGCACGACGACCATCTGAACGGGTTCCCCTATCTGGTGCGCCACCACGGCGCCAAGGTTTGGTGCTACGACAACATGGTTGATATTCTCGAGAACCCGCGCGGGAACAATCTGGGGTGTACGCTGGCCGAGGTCATCAAGGTCGACCGCTCGTTTCGCCACGGAGAAAAATTCAAGTGGGAAGAGTTTGAGTTTGAAGTATGCCACTCGCCCGGCCATACGGAATTTCAAATGGCGTTGTTCGCGGAGATCGACGGCGAGCGTGTGGCGTTTACCGGAGACGCCGTTCATCCTGCCGATGCCGGAGCGCCTTACCACCTTCGCCACAGCCTGATTTTCCGCAACTGGGTGGAGAGTGACAGCCACGTCCGCGCGGTGCGTACCATTCTGGAGCACGAACCAAGCATCATCGCGCCGGGTCACACCAAGCCCTACGTCGCGAGGAAGGCGGATTTGGAAGACTTGAAGCGGCGGTGCGAACAGGAAGGGCAGTACTTCAAGGATGTGATCGCCGACCCCGATACGAACTTCGGCTTGAACCCCAGTTGGGCGCGGCTCTACCCATATCAGCTTGCGGCCAGGGCGGGTTCCACGTCCACGCTGGAATTGCGCGTGCGCAATTATCGTTCCAGGCCGATGCACCTGGAAGCGGCGCTGGTGTTGCCGACAGGCTGGAAGGCTTTGCCGGATGTAGCCACCCTGAACGTGCCCGCGGCAGGCGACGGAAAAACCGGCTTCAGCGTAAGGATTCCTGAAAGTTGGGATGCCACCAGGCCGCGCGTGGCGGTGGTGGCGGATATCGTCGCGGACGGGCAATACCTGGGGCAGATCGCCGAGGGCGTGGTGGATATTGAGCAGTCGTAGCGCGGGCGTCCCGCCCGCTGGCGCGGGAGCGTCCCGCTCCCGCCATGAAGACAGCAACGCGCGGGCAGGATGCCCACCCCACAGCGGGCAGGACACCCGCTCTACAACGAGGTGGCCGAATCGGCCCAGGGCAGGCACGAGGCCTGCCCCTACGAATAGGGGAACGACCCATGAAACCAATTAAGATTGCATTACCTGGCGCAATATCACTGAGCGCAATCTTTTTCATCACGTGCTCGCTCTTTGCCCAGGAGGCCATTCACGACCCTCTACTGAAATGGATGAACGAAATCGCGCAGCGGCAACTGCAAGCGCGGCAGAGGGTGATCGACCAAATCCACACGGTGGCCGAGGCGGAGCGCCGGAAGATCGAGGTTCGGGCAAAGCTGCTGGAACTCCTGGGTGGCCTGCCAGACTACGACGGGCCGCTGAACGCGAAGGTCACGGGTGAAATTAAGGCGGAAGGCTACACCATTGAGAAGGTGCTTTTCCAGAGTTTGCCGAACTTCTATGTCACCGCAAATCTCTACCGGCCCAATAAGCCGGGCCGCTATCCCGCCATACTCTTTCAGTCCGGCCACACTCAGGAGGGAAAGCCCGAGCCGCAGAGAGCCGCCGCCAACCTGGCTTTGAAAGGCTTTGTGGTGCTCGCGCCCGATCCGATTGGTCAGGGTGAAAGGGAGCAATCGTACGATCCGCAGCTTTCGGGGGCCTTGGGAGGTTGGTCAGTCCCCGAGCACATCCAGGCCGGAGCCCAAAGCATTCTGATAGGGGAGAGTGCGGCGCGCTTTTTCATTTGGGATGCAAAGAGGGGGATCGACTATCTGGTCAGCCGGCCGGACGTCGACTCCGCACGTATGGGCGCCGCGGGCTGCTCGGGCGGCGGAGCACTCACCACTTTTATTGGAGCGATGGACCCGAGGCTTAAAGCGGTGATTCCCGCCTGCTACCCCAACTCCTATCAATTGTTGTTTGCCGGCCCTGACCCCGACACCGAAATGAGTTTCCCCAGCTTCCTCGTGAGTGGCCTCGATGTGGCTGATTACGTGGAAGTCACCGCGCCCACGCCCTGGCTGATCCAGGAAACCGAGGGCGACTACTTCACGCCTGCGGGCGCTCGCATGGTTTATGAGGAAGCTCGACACTGGTACTGCATCTATGGAGCAGAGGACAAGATCGGGTTCTTCGTCGGCCCCGGCCCGCACGGAACTCCCCTGGTGAGCAGGGAAGCCGTCTATAAGTGGATGATCCGCTGGCTCAAAGACGGCCAGGGCGATTTTCATGAGCAGCCCGTTCACCTCTACAATAATTTCGCCCTGCTCGTCACGCCCACGGGCCATGTTGATGATATTCCGGGAAGCCGCAAGGTCTACCAACTGATCCTTGACGATTTTCACGCCAAGATGCGGCCGGGAACAATCCTCGAGCTGCAAGCGGAATTGCGTCGCCTCGGGATTCCCTCCGATGGCGGTTCCCCGGAAACGACCGTGCTCGATGAGTCGAACACTCCGGAATATCGTCGCCAGCACATCAAGTTTTCGACTGAGCCCGGGGTGGAGATTGAAGGAAGCCTCTACGTCCCCTCTTCTTCCGCCGGCCGGAAGCCTGCGGTATTGCTGGTGGCGGACGGCGGGCCATACTTCCAGGCTGCGACTACGGAATCGCTTGCAAGCAGAATGGCCAAGAAAGGCCGCGTGGTTCTGACGCTCGATCCGCGCGATTCTCCCGGAGAAAATACCCACGCACCGTTTGTTGGGAATTGGATCACCAACTCACGGGCCAACCAGATTGGGCTCAATCTGCCGGCAATGCGCGCCCATGACATCCTGCGCGGAATTGATCTTCTTTCGGCGCGCAGTGACGTGGACCCGGCCTCGATTCACGCCGGCGCCCGCGGGGTGAAGGGGATTTGGCTGTTGCTCGCGGCAGCGGCCGACCCGCGAATCGGCAAGGTCTGGATGGATCGAACTCCCTACAGCTTGCGAGCCGCCCTTGAGAGCACATTGAACATGGACTTATTCGATGTGGTGATTCCCGGTTTTGCGCTGCATTGGGACATTAACGATCTCACCAAAGCCATGGGACCGAGGCCGGTAATGTGGACCGATCCGGCGAACTGGATGAACCGGATTGTGTCGCTTCGCGGTCCATACGAATATCGCTACATTTTGGGTGACACCACGGAACTCGCCGACGCCCAGGACGACGCGTACATTGACGAGTTTTTGCAGTGATCACTTCAGTGGGCGAGGTGGCGCGGACGTAGCGCGGGCGTCCCGCCCGCTGGCGCGGGAGCGTCGCGCTCCCGCCGCTCGTGGCATGGCCATCCTGGCCATGACTGCGCGCGGGCAGGATGCCCACGCCCCAGCGGGCGGGACGCCCGCGCTACAACCCTGTGCCGAAGGCGCTTTGGATTGCGGTAGCAGCAGCTACCGCCTTCGCCCTTCGGTTCATACTGCAAAAGCGCGAGGGAAAGGCGGTAGCTGCTGCTACCGCAATCCAAAGCGCTGCGCGCAGATTCATCGTCAGGGACGACCGGCAGGGACATGGGTTGGGGATATGTTTTAACTAGTAAGCATGTTTTTAGGAGGCATTATGGAACAAATATCGAGAAGAGAGTTCACCCGGCGGACGGCTGCCGCGGGTCTGGCCGCGGCGCTGAGCAGTTCGCGCATTCTCGGCGCCAACGACCGCATTCGCGTTGGGTTTATCGGCGTCGGTAACCGCGGCGATCAGGTTCTTGACGGTTTTCTCGCGCAAAAAGATGCCGACGTGGTGGCGATCTGCGATTTATGGCAGCCGTATCTCGACTTCGCTGCCAAGAAAACTGGCACGAGTCCACAACAATTCAAGGATTACCGCAAGGTGCTCGACCTCAAGGACCTCGACGCAGTGGTCATCTCGACGCCGGACCATTGGCATGCCTTGCAGATGATTCATGCTTGCCAAGCCGGGAAAGACGTTTACGTGGAAAAACCGCTTTCACTTTGCGTGGCGGAAGGGCGCCGAATGGTGGAAGCGGCGCACAGGTACAAGCGCGTCACGCAAGTGGGCTTGATGCGGCGCTCCGGGCCCGGACTGAAAGACGCCGTCAACTATTTGCAGGGCGGTGGGATTGGCAAAATCACGGCGATTCGCGCGTTCCACATTCAGAACGAATGGCCCAAGGGGATCGGGAATCCTCCCGACGGCGACCCGCCGGCCGATTTCGATTGGGATGCTTGGCTGGGTCCCGCTCCTAAGGTCCCTTATAACCCTAATCGAACGTTTTATCACTTCCGCTGGTTCTACGACTACTCCGGTGGCCAGCTATCGAATTTTGGCGCGCACTATATTGATTTCTCCCACTGGCTGCTCGGACACGATGCACCCCTGGCGGTGACGGCCATGGGAGGCAAGTACGCCGTCGAAGACAATCGCGAGATTCCCGACACGCTGGAAGTCATCTGGTCCTATCCTGGGAACACGCTGATCACCTTCTCGCAATTTGACACCAACGGCGCTCATGCCGCGGCGCGCGATTCCAACATGGAAATCCGGGGTACGAAGGGGACCATGTACATGGACTGGAACGGGTACGAAGTGGTGCCGGAGAAAGTCACCGAGATGGCTTATCCCCCGAACAGCCCCCTTGACCGCACCTCGGACGAGTGGCAAACCTCGCGTAAGACCTTGATCGAGCCCCGCAAGGTCAGTGACCCTGACGCCACACCCCTGCACGCCAGGAATTTTCTCGACTGCGTGCGGAGCCGGAAAAGTTGTAATTGCGATATCGAAACCGGGCACCGGAGCACGACCGCGACCCTCGTCGCCGACATCGCACTCAAAACTCGGACCCACCTCCAGTGGGACAGCAAAACGGAACGGTTCACCAATAGCGATGCGGCCAACCGGCTCCTGAATTATCACTACCGTGCGCCTTACAAGTTGCCGGAGGTCTAGCGCCTTTTGGAGGGAATCATGTCGAAGCAGCAGGAAATAACGCGCCGGAAATTCCTCAAGGACAGCGCGTTCACGGGGGCGGGCCTCGCCGCTTACAGTGGAATCTCCTTCATTACCGATCCCGCGCGGGGATTCGGGGCGAACGACCGCATTCGATTTGGGCTGATCGGTTGTGGCGACCGTGGACAGGAGGACCTGCAAGCGGCATTAGCCTGCCCAAACGTCGAGTGCGTGGCCTTGGCAGACGTTTACACGCGCCGCCTCGATGAACTTCAGCGGATTGTCCCTGGGGCCAAGCCCTACCGGGACTTTCGCCGCATCCTGGATGACAAGTCGATTGACGCCGTGGTGATCGTCACCCCGCAACACCAGCACGTCCTGAATTTCGTTCCGGCTATACAGGCGGGCAAGGACGTTTATCAGGAAAAGACCATGGCCTCTAGTACCGACCACGCTCGGCGCATGCGGAAGGCGTTCGAAGGTTCCGGCCGCGTGGTGCAAGTGGGAATCCAATCGGTGACTGCCGAGGTTTTCGATTTGGTGAAGTCCCTCAACACCCCGGAGAACATGGGAGAGATCACGGCGCTTCACACCCACATGTATCGCAATGCCCCATACGGGGGCTGGAAGCGCCCCATCCCCGCCGATTGCGACTTGCAGCACGTCGACTGGAAGGGATTCGAAGGGGAAGCCCCACCGCATGATTGGGACCCGAACCGCTACATCAACTGGCGATTTTTCTGGGACTACGACGGCAGCAACGTTTTCGAGAACATGGTCCACCAGGTGGGCTTCTGGTATAAGGTGCTCGGGCTCAAGATTCCGCGCGGCGTCATGATGAACGGTGGCAATTACCTTTCTCCCGACATGGAAATGCCTGACACCATTGACGTCTCCATGGACCAGCCGGAGAACCTGCTGTTTACCTGGAATTGCGGGTTCGGGAATCGCCACTACAAGGCTGAGGACGACTTTCTTCTGGGTAACAAGGGCACGATTTTCCGCGGACGGTACAAAGTGGAGTACACGCCGGAGGACCGGCCTCGGGGCTCGGCAGGGAAGGTCCCAGAGTCCAGAATTCTTAGTGCTCAGGGCAAGTCCGATGGGACGAATGAACACTTCCAGAATTTCTTTGATTGTGTGCGCAGCCGCAAAGAGCCCAATTGCCCCTTCGAGCTGGGTTACCGTTCCGCGATTGCCTGCCAGATGGCCATTCGCTCCTACCACGAGGGCAGGAAAGTGCATTGGGACGCGGAAAACGAGGAAATCGTGTAGTCCCTGAGCGAGAAACGGGTCGAGGCGTGCGGACAGCCCTCCGATAGTGTCAATGGCAAGACGACATCGCCCACGTCTAGGGTAATGTTGGCCAAGGGAATCACCCCCGACCGCAGGGTGAAGTCGACCAGTTGCTTGAACTGGCGATGGAGACGCACGTCGGGGTCGAACCCCACGCGCAGATCTCGCGGCTCGCGTCCCAGGGGTTTCAATCGGTCCCGCACACCCAGTCCCCGCAGAAACGTTTCGAGCGCCTCCGCCGACCCCGGCTCCCCCTGCCCACCGCCGCTCGGAATGCACCGGAGGCGTTCGCCCACACCGAGCTTTTCAAAGAATGGTTGGGCGCG
>JBEKLF010000138.1:0-22326 GCA_050010335.1 Terriglobia bacterium | reverse complement strand
AGATTTCAGCGCGCGTATTCGCCCCACGCACTTTGGCGGCAACGCTCATAAGGGGTTTCTCCTTGTCTCCATCTCCGAAGACGTGGGATTCCTCTCGCGGGTGGGATGCAAAAATAGCGCCGGAGAGTGGGACGTCCCGGGCCAACGTCGGCCCACGCCTTACAGCATAAACAATCCCGGCAGGAATTTCGATGAGCAACACGAGTCCTGCCGCAGGACTTACCTTACATTTCCTTTTACTATATTTCGAATTGAGAGTCAAACAAAAGTATTCAAAAGGAGGGGCCCACAAGAGTTAGCGCGGAAGGGCGCACTCGCCACCCGCCAGTTTCGAGTTTCGAATTTCGAGTTTTGAACTTCGCGGCTAAACGACGGTGACCTTAATCCCCGCCTCGGTGAGTTCCTGGAGGTCCGCCTTGGGAATCTTATTGTCGGTAATCACGTGCTGAATGGAGGAGGGGCCGGCGATTTGCGATAGGCTCCGGCGCCCGAATTTGCTCGAGTCGCATACCAACACCGTCCGCCGCGAAATCTTGATCATCTCGCGATTCACCTTGGCTTCCAGCAGATTGGGCGTTGTGGGGCCGTAGTGAACATCAAATCCATCCACGGCGAGAAAGAAGATATCGGCGCTCAGGCGGCCCAGGGTTTCTTCGGCGAGCGGTCCCACCAACGAGAAAGAGTTCTCGCGCAGGATTCCTCCCGTCAAGATCACCTCAATCGAAGTGCCGGCAAGCTCGGCGGCGATGTTCACCGCGTTGGTAATCACCGTAAGCCGGCCGCGACTCCGCAAAGCCCGGGCAACCGCCGTTGTGGTGGTCCCGGAGTCCAGAATGACGCACTCGCCCTCGTTGACCAAGGCCGCGGCCGCCTCGCCAATCCGCTGCTTTTCCTTGCGATGGTGCTTCTCTTTTTCCCGCAGGCTGGGATCGAGCAAGGCGCCCGCCCGCACCGGCAAAGCCCCGCCATGGGAGCGTTGCAGCAAGCCTTCGCTGTGAAGATTCTCGAGATCCTTGCGAATTGTCACTTGCGAGGTATGGAGCCGAACGGCCAGCTCCTTGACTAATCCACGGCCTTCTTCGTTGATGATTTCCAGGATTTTGCGGCGTCGCTCTTCGTTTAGCATGGTGGTCGGTATTGTCCTGTCTCTCCCCTTGAAATACAATATTATCTGCGTAAATCTCTTAATCTCATTACTTTCGATTGTCAATAGAAACCTGGGCACCCAGCCCCGCGTCAGCCCTCTTCGGACCCCGCCTGCCATTTTTCGTATGGCTGTTGCATTTCCGGTTCCGGGTCGACGCCCAAGGCATCGGCGACGCGGTTGATGTAATTGAAGTAGGAGATGACTTCCACGGCGTCAAGGATGTCGGCATCGCTCAAGCCGTGCAGCCGCAATGTCTCAAGGTGCCGTGGGCTCAGGGCTCCCGGGGCGCGAGTGACCATCTCCGCGAACTTGCACAGTGCCTTCTGGCGCGCGGTAAGGTTGGCGCGATTGTAATTGTGTTTCACGTGTTCCGCCAACTTCTCATCGTTCGATTCGGCACGGAGATCCTCCCCGTGAGCTTCAATTCAATAGAAACAACGGTTGGCCCAAGAGACGACGGTGGCCATCATCTCGCGATCGGCTCGCGACAGGCCCGAAGGGCCAAACATTGCAGCGCGATACAGTTGCATGGAGGCCCGCAGCGCCCCGGGATTCAGGCTCTGCACCTTGAGGATATTGAAGACCTTGCCGGCACGCTGAGTGGCCTCGTCGTATTCCTGCTTCAGGTCGCCCGCGGCGTCTGCGGGTTCGATCATCTTGATCCAGGGCATAGGGCTCTCTCCTGCCGCACTCACGACTCGGTGAAATCGATCATGATGGGCTTTGAACGGAACCAGTTGGTCTTATAACAGAGGTAGATAATTCCGATGACGAACCAGACCCCACCCACGATTTTGGCGATATTACTCAGGTTGAGCCAAATCCAGCCGCAAAAGACAAAGCCAAACAGCGGAAGAATGATGTCGCCGAGCCAATTGATCTCGTGGCCGGTGGCGCGTTTTACGCCGAACTGCCAGAAGGTTGAAAAATTGACACCCATGAAGGCGATGAAAGCGCCGAAATTCAGCAATTCCGCGGCGTTTTCGTAGCCATGTCCGTTGAGGGACAGAAACACTCCGCCGCCGAAGGCCAGGATGGCGATGATCCAGATATTGTAATTGGGGGTGTTGCGCTTCGGATCCAGGTGCCCGAAGACCCCGCGGGGAAGAACATTGTCGCGCCCCATCCCGAAGAGCAGGCGCGCGGCCCCCAGGCCTCCCGTAAGCGCGCTGCCGACCGCCGCGAGGACGGTGACTGCGGTCATTCCGAGGAACAGCCAGCGCCCGCCCACGCGCATGCAAACGTCCATGAAGGCGCCCGTGATGTTTTCAAAGTGATAGCCCGGCCAGACGCGCTGGCCCAGGTAAACCTCGAGGCCGCCAAAAATGCCTGTAAACAAGCAGACCAACACGGTAGCCAGCAGCACATTGCGCTTGGGGTTCTGGACATCCTCGGCCAGCGTGGTGACGCCGTCAAACCCGATGTAGGTCAGCGCCGCCAGCGGCACAGCGCTGCGGATGACACGGAAGTCGAACGTTTTCGGATCGTAAAAAGGCAGCGCCGAAAAAATCCCATCCCAACTATCCAAGTGGAAAAGGTAGCGGACGGCAAGTAGGACAAAGGCCGCGATCACCACCGACATCAGGGCGAGGAGCAACTTGTTGGCCAAGGCGCTGGCGCGAATGCCGAGCAAGTTCATGAAGGTTATGGCGCCAATAAACACCGCCATCAGGGCGGCGCTAGGGATCCAGTGAACCCATCCGTGAATCGTCTCCGCCACCCAGACCGCGTTGATGAGAGGTTGCAACAGGTAATCGAGAAACATCGCCCAGCCTACGAGGAAGCCCAGATGGAGATTCAAGCCGCGGCCCACGTAGGTGTAAGCCGAACCGGCGGAGGGATACAGGGCCGCCATACGTCCATAACTGAACGCCGTGATCATCATGGCGAACATGGCAATGAGGATGGTGTCCACAATGTAGCCGTGCGAGCGCTCCTGCACGACCCCAAAGAGCGGAACGGGGGCGATCGGCTGAATCAGCACGATGCCGTAGAAAATCAGGTCCCACAGGGTAAGCACGCGGCGCAAGCGCGGCGCGGCCGCGGAACCATTTGCCTGAACCGGAGGTTTTGCGTCGCCCATAATGATGCTCTGTCCTTTCCTTCGCCCTGAGTGCGCGGAAGCCCTTCTGCAAAAGCGGGCCAGTATCTCATGACTGTCCTCAGTGGGTAAATGCGAATTTCTGACCGTGCAATTTTCTGCGCTTCATAGACCAGCGCTGCAAGAAATCAAGCAGACCCCTTGCTAACCCCCACCCAACACACTTCCTGATGTATAATCTCAGAACTGATAGTTTTCATTCACAGTACTGGTGAGGTATGGGGCGGCTGCCATGGACAAAACCGACTTGCTTGGTTATAAGAATCTTCTCCTTTCGAAGCGTCAAGAACTTTCCTCCGGCAAGAGCCGGGCGGATTCGAATCCAGCCATAGGTGAGCATCACGGGGACCCCGTCGATATGGCCGCCAGTGAAACGGACGCTTTCACGCAGATTCAGTTGCACCAGACGGATGGCAAGCTCTTACGCGCCATCGAGGATGCCTTAACACGAATTCAGCGCGAGAAATTCGGTGTCTGCGAAGAATGTGGGGAGCCGATCAGCAAGGCGCGCTTGGAAGCGGTGCCCTGGACGCGCTGGTGCCGGGATTGCAAGGAACGCCAGGATTCCCAAAAGTGAGACGCCGACCGTCTTCGGTCCTCGAATTTCGGCGGAGAATAAAATACACAGCAACAAAAGAGCAGAGGACCTCGCAGGGGACTACGGGGAACGATATCGTCCCCCTTCGGGGGAAGACGCTGTTAAAGGAAAAACCAGAATGGCAGCAGGACAACAGGTGACGCATCGAGGTTTGGCCAGTATCCTTCGTGGGCAGTATCTCCTCCGCCACAGCGGATTGAACAAAGGCACGGCGTTCACGGATGACGAACGGCGCATCCTTGGTTTACACGGCCTTCTGCCGCCTCACGTCGAGACCCTGGAGGAGCAAGTGGTCCGCGCCTACGAGGCTTACAAGCGAAAGGACGACGATCTGGAGAGGCATATCTATCTGCGCGCTCTTCAGGATACCAATGAAGTCCTCTTTTACCGGCTCCTCCGCGACCACATCGAAGAAATGATGCCCATTGTCTACACGCCGGTGGTGGCCCTGGCGTGTCAACAATTCAGCCACATCTACCGGAGACCCCGCGGCCTGTTCATTTCTTACCCTCTGCGCGACTCGATCCCAGCGCTCTTGCGTCATCGTCCCGATCTGCTGGTCGACGTCATTGTGGTCACGGACGGCGAACGCATTCTGGGCATCGGTGACCAGGGTGCAGGCGGCCTGGGCATCCCCATCGGCAAGCTTTCCCTGTACTCGCTCATTGGTGGGATTCGCCCGGAACGGACCCTGCCCATTGTTTTGGACGTGGGGACCAACAATCCGGAGCGGCTTAATGATCCGGAGTACCTCGGCTGGCGCCACGAGCGGATTTCCGGTCAGGCTTATTATGACTTCGTCGATCAGTTCGTACAGGCGGTGAAGCAGGAACTCCCCGGGACTTGCCTGCAATGGGAAGACTTCGCGACCCCGCATGCTCGGCCCCTTCTCGAGCGCTACCGCGATGAATTGCTGACCTTTAATGATGACATCCAGGGGACGGCGGCGGTCGCCCTGGGAGCCATTCTAGGTGCTGCCGAAGTGACCGGGAAGAGTCTAAAGGAACAACAAATCGTCATGCTGGGAGCAGGTTCGGCCAGCATTGGCGTGGCCGATGGATTGTTGGAGGCAATGAAAGACGAAGGGCTATCTGCACAGGAGGCGTCTGGCCACTTCTGGGTCGTCGATAAGGACGGCCTTCTGCATTCCGGCCGAACGGACCTTACCCCCGAGCAGGCTGTTTTCGCCCAGTCGAGCGACCGCGTGTCGGGATGGCCGCGAACTTTCAACGGCAAAATCGGCCTCGCCGACGTGGTCGGAAAGATCGAAGCAACAATCCTGCTCGGTCTATCGACCGTGGGGGGAGCGTTCTCGGAATCGGTCGTTCGCGAAATGGCAAGCAAGGTCAACCGGCCCATCATCTTTCCTCTTTCCAACCCCACCGATAGATCGGAAGCGAAAGCGGAGGATTTAATTCAATGGAGCGATGGGCGCGCTCTGGTGGCAACGGGTTCACCTTTCGCGCCCGTCCGCTATGACGGACGAACCATCCCGATTGCACAGTGCAACAACGTCTTCATTTTTCCCGCCATCGGCCTGGGAGTCGTCGCCTCCGGCGCATCGCGGGTTACGGATCCGATGATGCTGGCCGCAGCTCGAGCGCTTGCCGGAAATTCTCCCGCCCTCAAAGATTCTTCCGCGCCTCTCCTTCCTCCCTTGACCGACCTTCGGAGGGTGGCCGCGGAAATCGCGATTGCGGTGGGCCTTGAGGCGCAAAAGGGCGGCCTTGCTCCGAAACTGGCCGAGGATGAACTCCGCGAGCAAGTGATGGCGACGCAGTGGACCCCGGCCTACCCATCTTTTGGAAGTGGATCAAGTTGATTTAGAGGCGGCTTTACGCGCCCATTGAACGAGGTAAACTCGCCGCTACGTCATGAAATTAACCCACGACCTGTCTTTTGCGGCGCCTGAGACTTAACAAAAGGCGGATGGGAGAAGGACTGTGGTTGAAGCGGGAAAGAGTCTGTTCCTCATTCTCAGTGCGCTGTTTCCCATCGTGGACCCGTTGGGTGGAAGCCCGATTTTCCTGGCGATGACGAGGGAGTACTCAGCGGGCACGAGGAAAGCACTCTCTTGGCGGATTGCAACGAACAGTTTTTTCTTGCTGGTGGGGTCGTACTTCATCGGGACGCACATCCTGTCTTTCTTTGGGATTTCGCTGCCCGTGGTCCAGGTAGGAGGAGGATTGATCGTCATCTCAACCGGCTGGACCCTATTAAAGCAGGGCAATCCCAACAGCCAAAAGAAGGTGAAGGAGAGTATTGAGCCTGAAGACCCGTTCCACAACGCCTTTTATCCGCTGACCCTCCCCCTGACGGTAGGGCCCGGGTCGATTTCTGTGGCCATCACCCTGGGCGCGAATACCCCGCACCACCACGGGCTTAATCTCTTGAGCATTTTGGCCGCAATTGTTGGGTGTGTTCTCCTCGCCTTCAGTATTTTTCTCTGTTATGGATTCGCTGACCGCCTGGGACGGATCCTGGGCGAGACGGGAATGACCGTCATCATGCAACTCACTTCGTTTCTGCTCGTGTGCATCGGTGTGCAGATCCTTTGGAACGGCGCCAGCGCGCTCTTGACTTCGTTGCCCTTGCCCATGCGCTGAACGAACTGACCATGGGAGTGCGTCCCATCACTGGAGTAAGCCCATAAGCAAGTGCGCTGCCATGCAGTTCCACGCTGACGTCAGTAGCTTATGGGTGACTCGCCTTGGTTTCCTCTATCCCCAGAAATGCGTGCTTCGCCTTCTTGCCTGAGGCTTGCCACAGTTTAATGATTTCGAAGACAATCACCGTGGCGTAGGAAACGGCTATCCACAAACTGACTGCCTCGATGGGCAGGCCATACCAGGCTCCGATCAGCACGCCGACCATCTGCGTGCTCTGGTAACCCCACCAGCCGTAAGGCAGGGCCAAAGTCGCCTCCCAGATCAGGCTGATCAAGACGACGATGAACAGCGTCAGGCTAAACGCCCTCCAATTGATGAACGGCCGAGCCGAAGGGAAGAAAGCCGCTGCGGGAATTAAACCTGCGGAGACGAGAAAGGTAAAGTAGCCGGGAAAGCCTTCCGGGGTTGTCGAAAGGAACTTCTTGTAGACGATGGCCGCCGCGATCAGGCCGACCGCGAGTACCACGGAGGCCCCATGGAATTGCAAGAGGCGCGGGATTTTTCTCGACTCGCCCGGGTAGTCCACAATATTGTAGGCCGCAAACCAAAACTCGTCTGCCCAGATATAGATTAGGAGTACGGCGATGAAACCTGTCAAGTAGAAGGCATACTCTTCGATAGGGACCGGCTTGCCCAAAGCCGGCGCCGCGATTCCCAGTGTCGCGCCCGAGTTCGGGAAACGGAAGAACCAGTGCGCGAAGAAAAAATCCAGCCCGGCGCCGCAGGGAACCAGTATGGCGATGGTGCGCCAGAAAGCCTTTTGCGGGATTTCCACGCCCTCGTGCGGCAAGAACCAACCTGCAATCACGGCGATCGGCACGATGAACAATAGCAGGCTCCACGTGTAACCGTAGGGAGTGGGGTTGGAACTCAAATCGGGAGGGGCCACAGGGACGCGGACGGTGCGGAGCGTGAGCGCCGCGGGGATGACCACCATCAGCAGCATCAGGAGAACGATGTGGTCGCCCTGGCGCGAAGCGACGTTCCTTCCGGAAACGGTTTTTGGCACCGCACTCAAAGCTTAAGATCTCCCCCAGCAACGCACAATTATCTACTACCGCGGGCCGTATAAAGAAAAACTTTTCACGAATGTGCTATAATTCAAGCGAATAGACCCCGATGCCAGTCGGGGAGGCCTGGATTCCTTGAGAGGGGACGCTCCGGATTTCACACGGGAGTGTGCCCAATGCCAAACCCACAAATGACCCGCGCAAATCTTCGTCGGTGGGAGCGCAGACCAGCTTCAATCCCCATAAACCTCGTTTCAAAGACCGGCAACTTTACGTGGGACGATTCAGCTAGTACTGTTGACATTTCCCTGCGTGGAGCGAAAGTTCGGACTAAACTCACGCTGGTCCCAGGAGAGTTGTTGGGATTCGTTCCTAAGGGGGAATTCCCGGATGCCATCCGTACGCGCGTGGTTTGGGTACGGGAGGATGATTCCGGCGATTGGACCATTGCGGGGCTTGAGTTCCTGAACGGCTTGGGAACTTAGAAAATACTCTTTACGGCGCACTCTTCCAATCAGCAGTTTGGTGACCCCTCGTTGGCCCTGTCGGGGTCTGCCTCGGTCAGAAAACCCGCACTTCGCAACGGCTTCAACTGAGCTGCCGCTTCGCCAATTGTGTAAACATCCCCCACTGTGCCATGAGCTCGTCGCAGGAACCCGATTCCACCGCGTGACCCTTGTCGAGGACATAAATTCCGTCGGCGCCTACGACCGTGGACAAGCGACGGGCGATGCCGGCGCTATTTGTCGATGGCGAGTGGCTTACCTCGAACTGTCGTGGCCAGTGGCGGCTTAACGGCGACCAAGGCTTTTAGGGGTGAGATTTCCAGAAGTGCCGGAATGACCATGCCGCCGCTGACGATTTCACCGTGATCGTACTGGGATCGCAGGTAGAGCAACCGGGCATGGCTTTCCCTCAATGTGAAGCTGGAAGCCTTTGCAGGGATGTAGCTCCGCCGGACTGTGCCCGAAGTGCGGCGCGCAAAGCGATTGGATTGCCACCGGGTATCAATGGAAACTAATACCATGCGGTGGGGCTTGGCGGGCGGTTGTCGTCGTAACCAGGAACGAAACTCCAACTGCCCCGAATACATCCCGTCCAGCAGAATCACATACTGAACGCGCGGGTCGCCGAGCCAAAGAAGGAGGGTGCGATAGGCCCCGCTATGTCCCACCACGACCAATGGCCCGCGAGGCAGGGGAAAGGGCACGCGGTCTTCAATCGTGCGCAGCAAATCCTCCAAAGATTTCCAGGAAACATCCTCGCTGCTCGACTGCGGCGCTTCGATGGCGATGAAGAGGGCATTCCGGCCGCTGTCACTAAACTGGGTCGCCAGGTGATCGTCCGTCCAGGTCTGATCGACGGGCGTGAAATAGCCGTGGATGTAAATCACCATGCCGGCCGTGCGCGGGTCGTACTTCGCTGGGCGCCAGAGGTGGACCGGGCCATGCTCAGTCTCGACTCGCAGGTGCTCTCCGCCGGCCTCAGAGGTCGCATCCTCCGCGTCTTGCTGCCCCGGAGCATGAGCGGGGAAGGCAAGCCGGCCCCCGGCGATTATGAACACTAATCCTGCGGAAAAGAGGAGTAAGACGCGCCCCTTCATGGTGTGGCAGCTGGGGGGCGCCGCGTGACCAGCAGATGATAGGAGCTTTTCGAATCGACGTAGCCGTAGCGGAAAGCCAGATCGCGCTTCGGCTGGCTGGCCCACAAGTCCCGGAACTGATCGCTGTACTCATCGTTGGGGCAGTCATCAAAGCACATTGCGCCTTGGAAGCTGCCATAGGTTTCCTGGATAAAGCCGGCCTTGCGTGCAAACTCCGGGGGGATTCCGGTGCCGTCGGAAATCATGAAGACCATGTTCGCGAGCAGGTAATTGCGGATGAGGGAAAAACGGGGATTCCACAAGCAATAGCTTGCGGCTTTGGTCATGGCGGCGACGCGGCCCTGACGTTCAAGATAGCGCAGGATGCCCGGGTTCCGTTTCAGGGAACCATCCCGCAAGTTCGCGCCGATGTGGCGGTGGATGCGCAGGGGACCCGGGCCGTTGCCCGGACGAAAAACCAGCTCCGAGTTGGCAAAGGCCTCAGAGAAATCCGGCGAGGTCCACTCACCGTGCCGCGCCCGGGCCAGGCGGGTCTCCATCGCGCTGACCTCCGCCACCGAGTAATAGTGCAGCGAGCCATCTGCCTCTACGTGGAAATATCGCAAGGAAACCGGCTCGTATCCGTGCACTGCCAGGGCCACAAGGAAATAGGAGAGTTGTCCGGGAAGGTCGCCCTGTTGCGTGTCCATCAGGGTCTCGCTGGTGCTGTCATTTGCGGCCAGCAGCCCGCCGACGTTGCGGTCGACAAGGTCGAGGCTCTGGTCAAGCTGCTTATTATCGATATGAGTGATACGCCTTGGGTCTCCGGAGAGTTCCAAGGAAAGCGTGGTAATTTGCCGGGCGTCGGGGTAAGTGGTCAAGGCCGCCAGCAGGTCGCCGCCGCCGAAAGGATAGACCACCGTATCCGGCAAACCGCTCGGGCGCAAGCCCGCCAGGAAAGGCGTGGCCCGCGCCAGGTACACGCGCCGATATCGCGCCATTCGTGCTTTGAGCGACTGGCAATGCTGAGTGATGATCTGGGGGTCGAGGTTGGCGGGCAAGGCGGCGTCGCCGCTGCAAGCAACGACGCGGTAGAGGAGCCGGGCATCAGTGGCAAAGTCCTCGCCCTGCGTACCTGCGGTTTGCGCCGCCGGTGTGCAGGCGGGAGAAAGGATGACCGAGAGAGCCGCCAACAAAAAGCTGAGGCCTGGAATCGAGGCTGATGGGTTCCGAAGTGCCAAAATAATCCTTCCCTCCGCTGGAACGCCCCAAAAGGCCCGGGGACTCAGTAGATCGTGAAGGAACCGGAGGTTATGCGATTCCCGTTTACAGATAAATCGACCCGGTACGTGCCGCGCTTCCAAAACCCGGGGCGCTGCCAGCCTCGGCCGGAACTGATCGCCGGCTGGGTCCAACCCGGGTCCACATACGTGTTTACGGTTTGATTGCCAAACACAGTCCCATTCTGATAATACCAAGTTGCATAAATAGTGAGATCGACCCGGTTGGCCACGGACGGGCACGTAAGGTCGAGCTGCCAATAGACAAAACGTGTGGTGCGATGATCGAACTGCGGCTGATAAACCCGGCTGCCCAAGGGGGGCGAAGTGTTACTCGCTTCGAAAAACTTGACGTCTTTGAGGCTCGCTCCCGGCACAGGGAAACCCGGCAGATTCCCGACCACGGGCTGAACAACGGGGCGGGGCGGGGGAGGCGCGGGGACGGTGACACCGACATAGGTGGTAGCTGTCTTGATCCCGCCAAGCCCAATGGCGGTGAGGGTGTAGGATGTTGACTCGCGCGGTGACACGCTGGCGGTGCCGCTCAACCCCACCTTGCCAACGCCCGGCTCGATGTCCACGGCGGTCGCCCCCAGGGAAGTCCACCTCAAGGTTGCAGACTGCCCGGCTTCAATCGAGCTCCGGTCAGCTTCGAGGGTAACCGTGGGGGCAATGGTTTGCTTTTCCAAGGTCACGAATGCCGTCACCGTTTCGCCTGCTGGAACCGTAATGGAGTTCTCCCAGACCTTATACCCCTCCAGACCGACACGCACATGATAGGAGCCGGGAGCCAATCCCGACAAGCGCAGTTCTCCCGCAGAATTCGTTATCCCTTTGAGTTCGTCGTTAACATAAACCTGCGCCCCGCCCGGTTGCGACTGGATCTTGAGCATTCCCGTGGCCGGCGCGGGCGGGGTTGCCTCTTCGGACTTGGAGGCTTTCTTCAGGGCGTCGATCAACTCATCCGTGGCCCCGGCTTGGCGAAACTGGGTCTCCAATACATCAGTCATGCGGAAGCTGATGCTGCTTTCCCCCACCGCTGCGGCAATATCCGAGCTTTTCACGCTCGCTTGGAGTAAGTCCATGACGTCCTTTGCGGAGAGAGGTTTGCCTTTTTGCGCTGCCATCGGACCGGCCACGGCGATGGCTGCCAACATAAGCAAAACCCACCACTGCCGCAGCAGGCTTTTCATGCGAACGGCATTGCCGGTAGGTCTCTCGGGAGTGTGGTGCATGGCTCTTTCGCTAATTTCTGAAAAACGGCCTCTCAGCACTGTTGTCGCGGCTCTCCGTGGCACGGCGTCATAGCCACAAGCGGGCTGGACTGAAGCTTTCGATAGGCCCGTTTTCAGCTTTCCTGGGGGGACAATCTCGCTTCCAATCGATTCTATCGTAACCACCGATGATGAACAAGTACCGCCGACTTGAGGGCGTGGGTGGGCCGCAACGCTGCGGTCTCTTCGCGGAAACTTAGATGGGTTTTCCTGCCTTTGGGTTTGCT
This sequence comes from Terriglobia bacterium, assembly GCA_050010335.1. Lineage (GTDB taxonomy): Bacteria > Acidobacteriota > Terriglobia > UBA7540 > UBA7540 > Bog-366. The sequence goes on along the minus strand of JBEKLF010000138.1, from coordinate 10,438 downwards.
CACTTGCGGAGAACCTCTCCGTCAATCTGGAAGGTTCCGGTCGCGATTTGCGTGTTCTTGTAATAGAGGTCAACGCGGTAGGTGCCCACTGGCCAGTGGTTGGGATCGACCCACCCATAACCTGTAGTATGGTACGAGGCACTCCAAGTCGGAAGCACGTAGGCGGCAATAGATTGCCGGGTCATTTGTGATCCGTCGGACCTGTACCAGATGGCGTCGACCGGGAAATCGATTCGCTGTCCCGGCGCGGGGAACTTGAGGTCGAGTTCCCAATATATCGTCCTCGTTGTCAGGCGAGTGAAAGAGTCTCGATAGACGCGCGTTGATTTTTCCGGCGTCGAGTTAAACGGGCCCTCGTAGAATCGCACGCCCGATACGCCGACCCCTGGAATTGGAATTCCGCTGGAAAGCGGGGCAACAGGGGGCTGAACCTGAGGAGGAACAGGATTGATCTTGGACGGCGTGACATCGGATTTTTGCACGAGCGTCACGTAAACCGTTTGCGGCTCGCCGGCCTCAACCGTAATTTTTCTTTCGAAACTCTGATAGCCCGGTAGAGAAACTCGCAGGTTATAGCTTCCAGGCTGCATATCCGGCAACCGGATTTCGCCCTCGGGACTGGTCATCCCCTTGGGTTCATCATTCAAATAAACTTGCGCTTCTCCGGGGGTAGTCTTGACGACCAGCCCTCCCGTGCGCGGCCGTTGGGATTCAGCGTATCGTTGCGACGCACGTTTCAATGCAGCATCCACATCGTCGCCTCCTCCGGCGTCGCGAATCTTCCTCTCGATTTCAGGAGTGAAGGTGAAGTCAATTCCCCGATCGTCCACAATCTCGCTGACATGAGCGCTCGCCACGTGGGCTTCCAGGAGCTCAACTATTTCTTCTTCGCTAAGGGGTTTGTCCTTAGGGGTGGCAGAGGTCGGCGCCAGCTTCACCATCAGGAGCGCGAGAATGGCGATGGTGATTGCTGCTAGGCGGGCTCGGTGGGTTGCGCGTTGCATTCCTGAACCGTTCAGACCTCCGATTGCAGTTTTTCGTGTGCTTTACCTTTGAAGATAATCCTATGTTACCTCAAGGGAGGGTGGCCGCACAAGACGCTGTCCAAAGCTACCTTCCTTACCGGCATGCGGCGTTTGAGGATTTCCTCACCGGGTCCGGCGCGCCGCGAGAAATGCTTCAAGCGCTTCCCGCGACGAGTGTTGCGGGGAAAATCCGAACACGGTCTTTAGACGCGTCGTATCGGCCACCCAAGGGTAGCGGATCAGGTCCAGGATTCCCGCGGGAAAAGGTGATAGGCGGACCTTCCAAAAAAAATTGGTCAGGGGATAGAGAATCGCCGCTGGCAGCATCCATGGACGCTTTCCCCCCGCACGAACCACCTCGCTGTACAGTATTGTTCCGTCCCCCGCACAATTGAAGATGCCGCCCGACTCGGCCGTCACAGCGCGCAGAAGGATTGCGCTCATGTCCTCCTCGGAGAGGAATTGAAAGGGCGGATCGGTTCCGCCCACCTGAAACATCCACGGAAACGATCGCCATGGCCAATCAAGCATTTTCGATACGATGTTCTGTGTGTGCGGCCCCAGCACAATCGCCCCGCGCAGAAGGGTTACTTGCATTTCGCGGTGCTGCTCCTGAAAGTCTTGGACTGCACGGTCGATTTCCGCTTTGTGGTAGGAATAGAGATAACGGGGTGTGCCGGCGGGTTTCGTCTCCTCGCCTAGCCAGGGTTCTTCGCCGGGGTTCTGGGGATTTACATAGGCCGTCGTGCTGCCGCAATAAACCACACGTTTCAAGCCTGCGGCGGCTGCCGCGCGGAGAAAGTTGAGCGAACCTTGTACGTCGACCTCACGTTGACGGCGCCGATCGTGGAGGGGGTTGAACTGCCAAGCCAGGTGCAGGCCGGCGTTGATCCGGCGCTTGGTCCAAAACTCCGCCAGCAGCTCCCAGGGGACGGTCAAATCAAACCGCAGGAATTCCGCCGCACAGGGCAGCGCGAATTCCCGACGGCGGATGTCCATGCCCAGGATAAATTCGCAATCGGCACTGGCGGCGAGCCGCGACATAAGCTGCTGGGCCAGATATCCGCTGCTTCCCGTAATTGCCAGTCGCAGTTTCATGCCGGGTCAGTTTTCTGGATGCGGCAACAACGCTTGCAGATTATAATCACTATGCACGGTTGCAGCAACCCAGAGTGCCGTGGGCCGGATTACCTGCTAGAATCATGATCGCGATGAAAGCTAATCTTTGTCAGCCAGGAAAATCCCGATGCGAAGCAAGTCTAGAGAATTCTCGATTCTTCCGGCGGGTCTCGGGCTCGCCCTCAGTTTGCTCGTTCAGCTATTCATGCCAGGCGTGGCGAGTGGCCAAGGGGGACCGATGACCGTTACGGTCGGGCCCGCCAATGCCGACGTCATCGGCACAGACAACGTCGCCATTCAAAAAGCCGTTGACCGCGTGGCGGCAGCGGGCGGCGGCATAGTGCTGATGCGGGCCGGAACGTATGTGCTCGCTAATTCTGTGCGGCTGGCCAGCCACATCCGGCTGCGGGGCGAAGGGCCGGACAGGACTGTGCTGAAAAAAGCTCCGGGAGTGCAGAGCAACCTGAAGCTCGACGCCGATTATGGCGAGATGATCGCCACCGTGGAAGACGCCCGGGGCTTTGCCCCCGGCATGGGTGTTACCATTCTCGACAAGGTCAGTCCTTCGGGCTGGACGCCGAGCGTCCGTACCATCGTGAGCATCGAGGGGAACACCCTCCGCTTCGATCGTTTTCTACAGATGGATTATTCCGTCGCGAATCAGGGACAGGTCTTCAATACGTTTCCCCTCATTGCGGGATTCAACGTGGTGGATGTCCATGTCGAGGACCTGACTGCCGACGGCAGCCGGGACGGCAGCGGGATACTGGACGGGTGCCAGACGGGCGCGATCTATTTCTTTCATTCCCAGCACATGACCGTCCACAACTGTGTGGCCCGCAACTATCCAGGCGATGGCATCAGCCTCCAGTTCGTAGAAGACCCGGTAGTGGATAACTGTGAAGCGGAGGGCAACGACTACCTGGGAATCCATCTGGGCACAGGGGCGTCGCGCGGCAATGTGCGCGAGTGCCGGGCGCACGACAACGGACAGGACGGCCTCTTTCTCTGCTGGCGTGTTCAGCACGCGCGGTATGAGCAAAACCAGTCGTGGAACAACGGCCGGGATGGGATATCATTAGGGCATAAGGATACGGATAATATCTTTGTTGGGAACTCCTCCAGTGGGAACGGCCGCGCCGGTATTTATTTTCGCGATGAAGTCGCTGCCAATGCGGCGAGCCGCAACACATTCGAAGAGAACACCCTCGAGGATAACGGCCGCAATGGAGAGCCGGGGTATGCCATTCGCATCGACGGTGAAACGGACAACCTTAAATTCACCTCGAACACCATCCGCGCTCACCGCAAAGATGGAGTGGTTGTCCAGCCTGTGGGAATTTACATCGGGCCGAAGGCAGATTTCATTACCGCGGGCCAAAACCTTTTCGTGGGTGATGTGCAGAAGGCTATCGTTGATGACTCCCAGGGCGGCCACAACCAACTAGCTCCGCCCCGCGGTCAGTGAGGCCAGGTCACTTCCTTACCTGAGCGCCTTCTTGATCTCGACTACCCATTTGGGCGCCACAACGGAAGTGAAAATGAAAACCGGATAGAGTTCCGCAAATATACGCTCAACCACGCCGGCAAACGCGGGAGTTCCGATCCCGCGCGAGTTGGGCAGGAAGACCTTCCGAACCACCCAGGCATGGAGCGTTTGCCAATCTTCCTCGCGGCGCGGCAAGCCCGCGTGTTGCGCCCACTCACCCTTCTCTTCGCGGTGCCAGTAGGTTTCGTAACGCCGAGCTCTGACGACGCGGGCGAGAAGAGCTTCAAGGATTTGGTGTTGCGCAGCGACGCGCTTGCGAAAAACTGTTTCCAGCGCCCCCTTGGGTCCTCGCCAACTCCCGTATATGGAAAAGCCCACCGTAAGACAATCCGCCGAGAGCCCAACGTACAATCGGCCGGCGTGGCCACGGTCGTGGCGGCCATCGTAAACGTAGAGGTAGTAATTCGGTTTGTAGGGGCTTTTATCTTTGCTGAAACGGATATCGCGGTTGATACGGGAAAAGCTGCCGTTGGTCTTGCCGCCAACTTCAAAGTGGGGATTGAGGTTTAAGAGGGCTGGTGTGAGCGTTGCCAGCAGGCCGCGAAATGCCCCTGCGACGTGCTGGTCGTACCGGGCGCGGTTCTCGTCAAACCAGGCCTTCTGGTTGTTGCGAGCGAGCTCTTCGAAGAAAAGAAAAGAATCCGCCGGGAAGCCTTGAAAGTCGGTTGCCACAATAGTCTCCTAAAAAGGCCCTTCATTTTACTTTCTGATTAGCGGGGGAAAGGCCCTGTGTCGGCCACGCAAAATCGTGGAATTCACCGGTGCGGTCAAATCCGCCCATAGGGATGGGTTGCGAAGGGTCCACGGGAATGCCCGTGCCGCGGACGCGTGCCAACACTTCCGCTTCGTGGATGCGCGACGCATCATATTCCACAATCAAGTCCTGCCCTTCAAAGGAAAGCCCGCGGATTCCGTAAACCGTGGAGAGTCGCGAGAGACGCTCATAGTCCTTAGGCGTTAACTCTCTCTTTACCGCGCACCGAGTTTTCAGAAAGGTCATTTCCTCTCACCTCTTAGGCATTTTGGATGTCGGATTGCGACCACCCCTGCCCACTCTAGCTTCACTCGAAAATCACAAATCTAAAATCAAAATGGTCACATCTCTACATGGCGCAGCCGCAACGCGTTGCTGATGACCGAGACCGAGCTAAAGGTCATAGCAGCCGCCGCGAGCATCGGACTCAACCTCCACCCCAACAGAGGGTAGAGCACGCCTGCCGCCACCGGAACAGTAATCATATTATAGACGAAGGCGAAGAAAAGATTTTGCCGGATGTTACGCAGCGTGGCCCGGCTCAAGCGGCGCGCGCGAACAATACCACGCAGATCACCTTTGACTAGAGTAATCCCGGCGCTTTCCATGGCGACATCCGTGCCGGTTCCCATGGCGATGCCGACGTGCGCCTGCGCCAGTGCCGGAGCGTCGTTGATGCCATCGCCAGCCATGGCCACGATGCGGCCCTCCGACTGGAGCTGTTTCACGATCTCGCCCTTGCGTGCCGGTTGGACTTCTGCCTCGAAGGCATCAATTCCCACCTGGCGGGCCACGGCCTGCGCCGTGCTGTGGCTATCCCCCGTAAGCATGACAATGCGCAGGCCTTCCTGATGGAGCAGCCGAAGTGCCTCGGGGGTCGAAGGCCTGATGGGATCTTTCACGGCGAGCACGGCCGCAGGCCGGAGACCGACAGCAAGGAGAATGGTGGTCGATCCGTCGCGGCGCAATTCTTCAGCCTCATGGAGCAAACTGTCAGGAGCGATCCCGAGCGACTCGAAGAGTGTGGTGTTCCCTAGCGCCACGACTTCGCCGTCTAAAGAACCGGTCACGCCTTGGCCGGTGAGCGACCGGAAATCCCTGACGCCGGAAAAGGTGAGACCGCGTTCTTGCGCGGCGGCAACAATGGCGCCGGCCAGGGGATGTTCGCTGCCGCGCTCCAGGCTCGCGGCGAAGCGTAACGCCTCCGCCTCGGTCCAGCCCGGCTGGGGCTTAATCGCAGCGAGGCGCGGCTTGCCCTCGGAGAGCGTTCCGGTTTTGTCGATCACCAACGTGTCCACCTTGGCGAGAATTTCAAGGGCCTCGGCATTCCGGATCAGCACGCCTGCCATCGCCCCGCGCCCCGTGCCGACCATGATGGACATCGGTGTGGCCAGTCCCAATGCGCAGGGGCAGGCGATGATCAGCACGGCAACGGCGTTAATCAGCGCGAAGGCGAGGCGAGGTTGCGGGCCGAAAATCGACCAAGCTACAAAAGTGAGCGCGGCGACGGCCACCACAGCCGGGACGAAGTAGGATGCCACCACGTCCGCCAGGCGCTGAATGGGTGCGCGAGTGCGCTGCGCTTCACTGACCATCGCCACGATTTGCGCCAACAGGGTCTCACTGCCGACGCGCTCAGCCTGCATGACGAAGCCTCCCGTACCATTCACCGTACCGCCCGTGACGTGGTCCCCGGAGCGCTTTTCAATGGGGAGGGATTCGCCCGTCACCATCGATTCGTCCACGGAGCTCGCGCCTTCGAGCACGATTCCGTCCACAGGAATTCTTTCGCCGGGACGTACACGCAGGCGATCGCCACAGTTGACCAGGTCCAGAGCGACATCATGTTCACCCCCGTCGACGCCCAGCCGCCGTGCCGTTTTGGGTGCAAGTCCCAGCAAGGCTTTCAGCGCGCTGCTGGTGCGGCTGCGAGCGCGCAACTCCAGCACTTGCCCCAGAAGAACCAGCGTCGTAATTGTGGCGGCGGATTCGAAGTACACCGGGACCTCGCCGGAGGAGAGCCGGAAGGATTGCGGGAACACCTGCGGAAAGGCCGTCGCGAGGATGCTGTAAATGTATGCGGTGCCCGTGCCCATGGCGATGAGCGTGAACATGTTGGGACTGCGGTTTGAGACAGATGCCCAAGCGCGCTGGAAGAATGGCCAACCTCCCCAGAGAACCACCGGAGTGGCAATGATCAACTCGACCCAGGCAAGCAGCCTCGAGGACATGGCGCGAGCGAAAGATCGCTCACCGAGCATGTCTGACATGCCTACTACGATGAGTGGCACTGTGAGCGCCAAGCTGATCCAAAATCGCCGCGCCATGAGGCGAAGTTCCGGGTTGGTCGCCTCCTCGCGGGTGATGGTGAGTGGTTCGAGCGCCATGCCGCATTTGGCACAGGCGCCGGGGCCCTGCTGTCGGACTTCCGGATCCATCGGGCAAGTGTAAACGGCGGTTGGATCCGCTGTTTGTGTTGGGATGCGGCCGGAAGGCGGGGCGAGAAATGCTTCGGGGTTGGCGCGGAATTGTTCCAGACAAGATTCGTTACAAAAATAATATTGCTGGCCCTGATATCGATAGGAACCCGCCGCGTTCTCGGGTGTTACCTCCATGCCGCATACAGGGTCAATCACGTGATCTTACCTCAAATCGATATTATGCCAGCATGGCGCCAGGCGACAAGTGATGCTCGCTCCGAGGATTGGGACATATCACGGGGTCGGGGCGCTCTCCGACCGCGTTCTCAGGCTGGCAATAGGCCTCGGACGCTTGTACAATTTGAGGGCTAAGTGTTTCAGGAACGCCCCGCTAAGGAGTTTGCCATGGACTGTACGCGCAGAGGTTTCGCGTCCCGCTTAGGACTGCTATTGGCCGGGGCCTTGGGGGAAAATGCCGGCGCGCGCCCGGTCGTCTGGCCCGGCGCATCATCGCCGTTTGCGGCGAAGCAAGCCGACCACCCAAACGAACCTATGACCACGCGCGCCTCGGGAAGCGCGGAGAACAAACTCGCCGCTTCTGAGGAGGTTTGGGAGCGCCTGCTTGCGGGAAATCAGCGGTTTGTTGCCGGGAACCCCATGCGGCGCGACACGGTCAATCGGCGAAGCGCGGTGCTCGCCGGCCAGCAGCCACAGGTTGTGGTGTTAAGTTGCTCGGACAGCCGTACTACTCCCTCGCTGGTTTTCGATCAGGGGTTGGGTGACCTCTTCGAGATCCGTACCGTCGGCAACGTGGCCGATGCGCTGGCGATGGGCAGCATCGAATTTGCGCTCGAACATCTTCCCATCCGAGTCTTGGTGATCCTTGGTCACGAGAGATGTGGGTCCGTCGCAGCCGCGGCCTCCGGCCAAAAAATGCCCACCGCCAACCTCCAAGCGATGGTAGACAAGATTGCCCCGGCAATTTCCAAGGTGAAAGGCGATCCCAAGACCCAGGAGTTCCTGCGCGCGGCGGAGGAGGCCAACGTCCTCCATTGCGCGGTCGACCTTTTGGCCAATAGTTCAATCGTTTTGCGGGAGGGGGCCGCCAAGAACGTCGAGATTATCAAGGCGGTTTATAGTCTCCAGACGGGTCAGGTAAGGCGCCTGACGGGATAACAGAGACTCTTCCCCGCCTCGAGCAGTCCCCCCTCAGGAAAAGCTGAGAGCTGACAGCCGACAGCTTACAGTTAAACCACACCTCGCTCCCGCGCCGGAGTGGTGACTGACAACTGAGAACTGACGACTTACTGCCTTTATGTTTTTCCCGGGCTTTCGACCTTGCCCGGCGCTGAAATCAGGTTTGCCTGACCGGCCAGAACTTTTGTCAAAGTCGCAGCCAGGCCGTCCAAGGCGTTGCCGCCACCCGCAACCAGGATCTGCGGCACAAACTGAATTCCTTTCTCCGCCAAAACCGTGGCAATATTCACCAGGGTTGTGCTGGTCGCCCCGATGGCCTCATTTTGTGCGCGGAACCCCTCTGCCTTGGAGAGTCCCTGGGCGCGAATCACATCGGCCTGCGCGGTGCCCTGCGCGCGGATGACGTCCGCCTGCGCCGTGCCGGTCTGTTTGATGTATTCCGATTCGCCCCGTGCTTCCTGCATCCGCGCGTCCGCGTTGTTCTTCCGGATGTCGATGCCGATCGCCGACTTGGCAAGATCCCTTTGCATATCTGCCTTGCCGGTCGTTGCTTCCGTGGCCACACGCTGCTCCTGCGCCTTTTGCTGCATTTTGAAAGTTTCAATTTCCTGATTGGCAATTTCGCGCCGGGTCAGAACCTCCACCAATTGTGCGGGGAGAATGACATCCTGAATATAAACGCCCTTGGTTTCGACCTCGTAATCGGAGAGTTGCTGGCTCATGTGCTTGGTCGCCTCTTCCTGGACGGTCTGGCGGCTTTGGATAAAGGTTACCGCTTCCATCATGCCCAGTTTGTTGCGGAAGTGGTTCCCAAGAGCCGCCTGAAGGACTTCGTTAACGAGATTATACATACTGCCGACCATGGAAATAACTCGCGGCGCCTTAGTATCCGGCACATGAATGAGTACCTGGAGATCGAAGGTAAAGATGAAGCCCTCGCGGCTCTTGGCCACGATGGGTTCCAGCCGGGCGTCCAGGCCATGCGAGCCCGTTACGCCTTTTGCCCAATCCAATTTGAGGATCGCAGTGGGGACGATCTCTGCCTGGTAGATCCGCGGATTGATGGGGTACTTGCCGGTGCGCAAGGGTTCTTCCCAAATGCCGCGGTGCCCCGGCTTCACCAGGCTGCCGAACTTGAACTCCGCACCGGAAGTGTCTTCCGTAGGCAAACCCACATAGGACTTGATTACTGCCACCTGGCCTTGCTCGACCACCAGCATGGGCACTTGTTCAACCCGCACCAGAAAGGGGTTGAGGTTGTAAGCGCCGTAGAGCAGGGGATCGTGCTGCAATCCGATTTTCCCCCCCTTATCTAGAAACAATTGGAAATCCTGATAAGATTTGTGCTGATCGTTTTTGCTTCCCAGAATAGTCTCGATGAGCTGGGAGTTCGGAGAAACCGTTGAGGCCTCGCCCGGTGGAAGGGTTCGGGATTCGAAGTCCTCAATGTCCTTGAAGCCACCCAATCGGCTGGAAATGTCGCCGGCAGGAAGAGGATCGCCGTCCAGCGTGGTGACCACGCCCACCATATCCACCACATGGCCGCTCTCGGTAGCGCGTGGCTCAATGCGCGTCACATCCAACGCCGACTCGCCCAGGCCAAAGGCAGAGTAAAGAAGCCGGTCTCCCTTCATTCGACCGCGAAGTTCCTCCGATACCGGCACGCCATAAACCATGGGCTTGGTAATAACCAAGAACGCCACAGGATGAATGGGCGCGAGCGTTCCCGGCGGGAGGACGGGACGCTGGACGCCCTTTTGGCCCTTAATCAGATTCGGGCCGGCGCCCCCCACAAACGCGCGCAAATCGGTGAAGTTGCCAAAAGCCTCGGTGTAGACGGCCGACTTGGCGCCGATCGGCAAAGGGTGTCCAATCTGTGCGACAACGATGCCGATCTGCCCTGCCGGCACTTGCACCCATGGGTGTTTAGTGACGGCATACATAAGAACGAACTTGAACCGGAGCCCGGGCATTAGCAAGTCCGCCTGGTATCCGGCTTCTCCAAGGAAGGCAATCGGATTGTCTTCCGGAAGCGGGTTCCCAAACCGCTTGCGCACCAAGCCCACCTGTGTCGGCCCGATACTGTAAATCGATTTCAGCACGAGGGTGATGATGGCGATGATCAGCAGGACAACAAAAGCGTAAATGATGCTATGCAGTTGACCTGTTCCCGACAATGTGTCCCACATACTTCCTCCTAAAAGGCAGGGTTGGCCATGGCCACCGCGGCTGGTATGTCGCCGCAGGGGGGGCGGCTAGGAGCCCGTCGGAGATAAGGTTTCCAAGTCTTTACCCTTTGCCGGCCTTGGTCTCATTGAGTCGGATGTTGGGCCTTTGACCCCGGCCAAGCCGACTGGAAGAGGACCTCGCCAAG
>JBEKLF010000137.1:0-22375 GCA_050010335.1 Terriglobia bacterium | reverse complement strand
GGAAGGTGTCGGCCCGCGAAGCGCTTCTCCTTCGCCCCACGCCCAGGACCACGCGAGCATCACTTTTCCGATTGCACCGAACTCCGCTTGGCTCCCAATGCCGCTATCGACGGATTGGGGTTAACGAGCGCGACCTGCTGGGCGACAACCTTCCTCCCGACTACATCACGCACGTCCAGGAGGGTGGTTTCTACGGGTGGCCGTGGTATTACATCGGCGCGCACCAGGACCCTCGCCATGCGGGGAAACACCCGGAACTGCGCGACAAGGTGATTGTGCCGGATGTACTCTTGGAGCCCCACAATGCCTCGCTGGAACTTACGTTCTACGGGGGTGAGCAATTCCCCAAGGAGTATCAGGGTAACATTTTCGCGGCGGAGCACGGGTCGTGGAACCGGTCAGTGCGCACCGGATACGAGGTGATTCGCGTGCCCCTAAAGGACGGCCATGCCAGCGGTGAATATGAGGATTTCTTGACCGGTTTTGTGACCCCCGATGGAGGGGTTTGGGGGCGGCCCGTCGGTGTGACCGTGGCGTCTGACGGCTCGCTGCTGGTCACCGATGACGGCGGCAACTGCATCTGGAGCGTCAGCTATGTAGGACAGTAGAGATGTGGGCAGTGGGCCCGGACGACCCCGGAAAAGCTGGGATCGAGCGCTACGTCTAACTCTCAACTGGTCACTTCCGCATTACCATCGTGCCGGGCGGTCAGTGACGAGTTCCGGATGTTCACGCCGGAAGGTTTCCGCGATGTGGCACGACCAACAAACGGGTTGGTGGGTGGCGAAGACTTCCGGGAGTTTCTCCGGCGGCACATCGTCCCAGCTCACGGTTTTGGAATCCGGGGCCAGCAGAGCGGGGATGTGCCCGGTCCATTCCGCGACGCTATCCACGGCCTTGTGGCAATAGACGCAAGTCTTGCCTTGGTACCATCCCGCCACGACGTTGCGGACGAGACACCCTTGCCCCATGGCTTCGACCTGGGTCAGGCAGTCCTGGGCGCAGCCTTGCTTTTCCGGCCAGCGCGAACAATCCTGAAGGCAGAGGTATATCCCGCCCCGAAAACCCTTTAACCCCGCGCCCTTGGCGTCCAACTCCACTGCCGCGGCACAATGGGTTTCAGGGCATGTCACCAGGCGTTTGCCCCGCGCCCGCCAGTAAGCTCGCACACCCCGGACGGACATAAGGGATATCATGCCCAAGGCAAGGCCTGAAAGTGACAAAATGAGTACAATCATCAAGGTGCCCATGTGCGCCTCCTTCCACTCGTGCTAGAACATGAGCAAATCCACACCCAAAACAGGTATCAGGTGGCAAGTGCCAGGCGGGAGGCGCTACGCGAAGGAGGCGAAGCAGGAAGTTAAAGGGCAATAAGGGAGAGTGGCCCCTCGGTATCATTCAACCCCGTGCCACCTTGCCCCGCAGCGCTCTGCGAGCTCGATGGCATAGTGAATGGCAACGGCCACCGAATACGAAGGCCGCAGGGGATCGCGTTTGTCAGCCACCCCGATCACCCCGCCATCGGGGCGATACACAGGACTGCCGCTGTTTCCGGGGCGCAGGTGGATATCCACGCCCAAGGCATCGCTGGGTTTGGGAAGAGGATCATCGATTTCTTCGAGTGCCGTCCTGCCGGTCCAGGTGACTCTGCCTGCCTGCGTCACCGGTTGCCACGAAAATGTTGGATAGCCGCTGACCCTCACCGCCGCCCCCACGGTCGCGGCGCGGGCATCGAGCATCGCAAAAGGCTGCTTGTCTCCCGGATTGGCAAGGAGTGGCCGTTCGATTTTCAACAAGGCCAAGTCGTTTGAGGCGTCGATTCCGACCACATCGCAAGGGACCGCAGGGGCGGTTCGGGGGTCGTTGCTGGGCAGCTTGGCGAGGATCTTCGCTCCTGGCGCTTTCTCCAGGCACCGCCAGGCGTCTCCCACGACGTGCGCATTGGTGATGAGATACCCCTCTTCATCAATCAGAAATCCGGTAGCCGAGCACTCGCGGTTCTGCACCTTGTCCGCAGGGCCGACGGCGACCAGTTGGACAACCGAGGAAAGCCCAGGATCTTCCGGTGAAACGGCCTTCAAAGTCCGTTCGGGAGATTGGGCGGCGCGGAGAAAAAGCCCCTCAGCCGGTTGCCAAGAATGGAAAGGCAAAAGGCAAAACGCAACGTACGAAAGGCAAAAGTGGACAATCACTCGCCTCAACCAAAGGGTAGCATCAACGGCTGCGAAGCTATGGGCTGGCATTTTCTTTAGCCAGTCCTTATGGCGGTGGGTGAGGGGGTCGGCGCTTACTGGGAAGCCGCTATGGCCGTGGCGCGGGCTTGGCGGAAACCTCCAAGAGCTTCAATTCGACGTTCAGGCTTTGCACGCCGGGCCGGTCAAACTTGACAACGATGTCGGAAGGTTCGAAACCTGCGGCTTCAATGTGCAGAGTGTGCTCGCCCACCGGAAGTTGGAAAGGGCCAAGCCTGTCTGTCGTCCCGGCAGGAATTCCATCGAGCGTTACGCGAGCATTCGGAGGGTTTGTATCGAGGATCAGCGTTCCCACGCTATCCCATTCGTAGCCGGCGTTTGGGTTGCAACCGGATTGGCATGGATTCTCATCGGGGCCGACCCGCCCATAGTTGGGCGGAACTTCAAGAGGCGGACTGGACAAAGGGTAAAAGCCATAACCACCGTACGAACCCGCACGCCCGTAAACCGGCGCAGCGCCATTCGACGTGTACGCGCGCACACTTCCCCGATGCTGGGCAACGGCCGGAACGCATACCAGCAAAAACATTAGGGTGAACCAAAGGACGGGGCGGAAACTCTGACCCATGTGGCCTCCTCGTTCGGAGCACAATTGCCTCTTTCCCACCTTTCATTCCCCGCATTCGATTGCGAATTCGTTTGGGTCCGGGTTCCATCGGACGCTCCTACGACTTATTCATCGATTGCCATAAGCGCATTGCCCGTGAAGAGACCCCTCATCCATCCGTCGATTGACGGATCCCCCGATGCCCGATCAAGATGGTCCGACACCGGTTCCCGATTCGGCTTGACGCTTTTTTCGGGAGTGGGCTAACGTGGTAGGGTCGCGCTAAAATCCGGGATTGTCACTGTCGAGAGAGTGCAAGATATCTCGCGGTGAGCGTTCGACGGGAATCTCTATGGATCTTTTCGAACTTACCAAAAGCCTGGTCAACATGGCCTCCGTCACCGGTCATGAGAAGGCCTGCGCGGAATTTGTAAAAGGATGCCTCGTCCGACAGGGTTTTCAAACGGAACTGATGCCTGTGTCGCGTGACCGTTCCAATGTGTTCGCCACATGGGGAACGCCGGACGTCGTGCTGAGCACGCACCTGGATACCGTACCGCCTTTCTTTCCGGCGCACGATGATGCAGAGCACATTTACGGTCGCGGCTCATGTGACGCCAAGGGGATCCTGGCGGCGCAATTGTCGGCCGCGGAACAGCTCAAGAGAGAGGGCGTGGAGGATTTCGCCTTGCTCTTTCTGGTGGGAGAAGAGACCGTCAGCGACGGCGCCCGTGAAGCTAATCTCCACCCATGCGGTTCACGCTACATCATCAATGGCGAGCCGACCGAAAATAAACTGGTGGTGGGGTGCAAGGGAAACTTGCGGCTCGATATTCGCGCGCGTGGCAAGATGGCGCATTCCGCTTACCCGCACTTGGGCGTCAATGCCATTGACAAACTATTGGACGTGCTCGCGGATGTTCGCCAGATTCCCCTGCCCACTCATCCGGTGCTGGGGCCCTCCACAATGAACATCGGCATGATCACCGCCGGGCGTGCCGCCAACGTGGTACCCGACGCCGCCGTGGCCCAGATCCTGATTCGCACTGTGGAGGATTCTGCGACCCTGCGGCAGAAGCTTAGCGACGTAAATGCCGGCCGCTGCGAACTTGAATTCGTGCGCGACACACCACTGCTCATGATGGAGGAACTCGACGGCTACGAAATGGACGTCGTGGCGTTCACCACCGACTTGCCGTCGCTGACCAACTGGGGACGCCCCTTGCTGCTCGGGCCAGGCTCCATCAACATGGCGCATACCGAGCGTGAGTGTGTGCCCAAGGCGGACCTGGTCGCCGCAGTCGATCTCTACTGTCGTTTGGTGCGTGACCTGAAAAGCAGGAATTAGGGTTTAAGGGTTCGGGGTTAGGGGTTGGGGCGAACCTCTGACCCCTAGTTGCTAATCCCTAATCCCTAATCCCAAACCCCTTTTTGCAAGAAAGGAGATGGTGGAACTCATCCGCCGTTATCGTTCATGAAGAAACTTGCAGTGGGCATTCTGGGAGCCACAGGAATGGTTGGGCAGCGTTTTGTGAGCTTGCTCGAGCATCACCCATGGTTCGAAATCAAATGGCTCGCGGCCTCCGAGAGGTCGGCGGGAAAAACCTATCGCGAGGCCTGCAACTGGCGCTTGCGCGATCCCCTGCCTCGGAGCGCGTGGGATCTTCCCGTGCACGAGTGCAAGCCGGGTGACGCTCCGCAACTGCTGTTCTCCTCGCTCGATTCCAAAGTGGCAGGAGACGTGGAGAAGGAATTCGCTCAGGCGGGCCACGTGGTCGTTTCCAACTCCTCAAATTTTCGCATGGAGCAGGACGTGCCCCTGCTGATTCCGGACGTCAATCCGGAACACCTGGCGTTGGTTCGCGAGCAGCGGAAGGTGCGCCAGTGGAACGGCATGATCGTGACCAACCCCAATTGCACCACGGTGGGACTGGTGATGTCGCTCGCACCTTTGGAAAAAGCTTTTGGGCTCGACAAGGTGCTGATGACCAGCATGCAGGCGGTTTCCGGGGCCGGCTACCCAGGAATCCCCACGCTCGATATCCTGGGCAACGTAATTCCCTTCATCGGCGGCGAAGAAGAAAAGGTGGAGCGCGAGACGCGCAAGCTTTTGGGCAAATGCGTGGATGGCCACGTGAAAATGGGCGAATTCATTGTGAGCGCTCATTGCAACCGCGTGATGGTGGAAGACGGCCACACCGAAACCATTTCCGTGGCGCTCAAAAATAAAACCACGCTTGCCGACATCGCGCAGGCTTGGCGGCACTATCGCTCCCTGCCGCAGGAGCGCGACTTGCCTTCCGCCCCAAAGCACCCCATTATTGTGCGTGAGGAGCGGGACCGGCCGCAGCCGAAATTCGATCTGAACGCCGAACACGGTATGGCCACCGTGGTGGGCCGCCTGCGCGAATGCTCGGTGCTGCAATTCAAATACGTCGCACTGAGCCACAATACGATTCGCGGCGCCGCTGGCGCAGCACTGCTCAACGCGGAGTTGATGAAGTCGGAAGGGTACCTAGATTAGGCGCTGTAGACGGCATACGGTAGACGGGGAAACGCGTATTCCGTCTCCTGTCTACTGATCTCAGCAAAGGGTAGACTGCACGCAGTAGACGGTAGATGGCAGACGGGGAACCCTATATGCCATATTCCGTCTACCGCCTACGGATCTTCACGGTGATTGATGATAAACCTCGCTCTACTCGGCTATGGCAAAATGGGAAAGACACTGGCGCAACTGGCGCCGCAGCGCGGCTTTGAAGTGCGTCTGGTGATGGACATTGACGTCAACGCCCAAAGTCGCGGCATCACGCGGGAGAAGTTCAAAGGCATCGATGTTTGCGTGGACTTCACCACACCCGACTCGGTGGTGGAAAATGTTCACCGGGTGGCGGCATTGGGAGTGAACTTGGTGGTCGGGACCACCGGCTGGCAGAAGCACCAAGCGGAGATACGCAAGGTCATTGAGCACGCGGGTGTCGGTATGGTGTACGCGGCGAACTTCTCCATCGGCGTGAACCTGTTCTATCGGCTGGCGCGGGCAGCGGCGGAAATCTTCGCGCCCTTCCCGATGTACGACCCCTTCATCACCGAGTCACATCACAAAATGAAGAAGGATGCGCCGTCGGGGACCGCGCTCGATATTTCGCGGCAGATTCAACCCTACCTGGTCGATCGCGATATTCCCGTGGCCAGTGTGCGCGCCGGTTACATCCCGGGAACGCACGAGCTGGGGTTTGATTCCGAGGCGGACACCGTGGTTTTGCGCCACACGGCGCGCGGCCGGCAGGGCTTTGCGGAAGGCGCGCTGTATGCCGCCCGGTGGGTCGTCGGCAAGAAGGGCTTTTACAGTTTCGCGGATGTGCTGGAGATGGGAGCTGGAGGATAAGGAATCATGAATTATGAATTATGAATTCTGAACCAACACCATGCTCCGGGCGTTACCCGCGCAGCCAGATGGTGCCCTCTGTTCATAATTCAGCATTCATAATTTCGAATCCTTTGGGCAGTGAGCACCCAGCCCCCGTCTTGGAGGTTTCATGAGCGTGGAAATACGTGGTTGCGGTACGGCCCTCGTCACCCCCTTTCGGAAAGACGGTTCCGTGGATGAAGCGGCGTTGCGGCGGTTGGTGAACTTCCAGCTTCGCGAAGGGATCGATTTCCTTGTTCCGTGCGGCACCACGGGAGAAACTCCAACGCTCGAGCATGGCGAATACATCGGGGTGATTCGCGTGGTCAAGCAAGAGGCGGGTGCGAAAGTTCCCATCGTCGCAGGAGTGGGTGGGAACAACACAAAAAAAGCCTGCGACTTGGCCGCCGAAGTCGAAGACCTCGGCGTACAAGCCATCCTTTCCGTTGCGCCCTATTATAACAAGCCGACGCAGGAGGGTCTTTACCAACACTTCAAGGCCATTGCGGAATCTACCGACCTGCCGGTGATCCTCTACAATGTGCCGGGGCGCACATCGTCGAACATCGAACCAGCCACCGTTGCGCGCCTTGCGCAGATTCCCAATATTATCGCCATCAAGGAAGCTTCCGGGAGCATCGTGCAGCAGATGGAGGTGCTGAATGCCGTCCCACCCGGCTTCCGCGTTCTTTCGGGGGATGATGCCTTCACTTTCCCCCTGATCGCCGTGGGTGGGGTTGGCGTAATCTCGGTGGTTTCGAACGAAATTCCTGGGCCCATGGTCCGGCTAGCGCACCTGGCGCTGGAAGGCAAGTACGATGAAGCTCGCAAGTTGAACGCGCAATTGCTGCCGCTGATGCAGGTTAACTTCATTGAAACTAACCCTATTCCCGTAAAGGCTGCCCTCGCCATGATGGGCATGATCGAAGAGGTCTACCGCCTTCCCATGGTCCCCATGAAACCCGAAAATCGCGCTAAGCTCGAAAAGGTTCTGGCCGCGCAAGGATTGCTGCCGCGCAGCGCCGCGTTATAGCGGAGCACGGACCTATTTGGAAGGTCTGCTAACTTCAGCCGCAAATCCTCCCAGCTTCATTCGGCTGACCGATCAGTTTCTAGTGATTTCACTAAAATGTAACCGAAGATTCCTGACGTTTTATGCTATAACGTAGGGGTTTGTAAATGATTCGGGGGCGGAGCCTGTGGCTGGAAAGTGAGTTTTATGTGGCGCTCAACTTCGCTCATCTGCGAAAATAGAGGTTGACGGCAAAATATGGAGGGTTTTTATGGCGTCTGTGAAAGTTGGCTTTTATGGTCATGTTCGGCAGTACCACGATCTGAAGAGTGAAATCGATTCCGCCATCCAGGAAGTTCTGGAAAGCGGCAGTTATGTTATGGGTCCGAAGCTCAAACAATTTGAGAAGGATTTGTCCGCCTATTGCGGTACGTCCGAAGCTGTAGGCGTGAACTCCGGCACGGACGCCCTTTGGTTGGTGTTCATGGCGCTGGGGATCGGGCCCGGCGATGAGGTCATCACCACCTCGAATACCTTCTTTGCCACCGCTGAAGCCATCTGGATCGCCGGAGCAACGGCCGTGCTCGTCGATTGCGACCCCAAGACCTGTAACATCGATGTGAATTTAATCGAGGCGGCCATCACGCCCAAGACCAAGGCCATCGTGCCGGTACACCTTTATGGCCAGCCCGCTGAAATGCGCGCCGTCGCGGAAATCGCCAGGAAACACAAGCTCTATGTCATCGAAGACAACGCGCAGGCACTGGGGGCCCGCGGCCCGGATTTCGCCCTGGGCGAGCTTTCCGATGCGATGTGCACCAGCTTCATCATTCAAAAGAATCTTGGCTGCTTTGGCGACGGCGGGGCCGTGGTGACCCATCGCGCCGACATCGCCGAGGGCGTTCGCAAACTTCGCAATCACGGCTCGGTGAAGCGCTCCGTGCACAGCATGGGTTACAACAGCCGTTTGGATGACCTGCATGCGGCCGTGCTGAGCGCGAAACTGAAGCAACTCGACAAGTGGAACGACCTGCGCCGCGGCTTCGCGAAGCAATACGACGAGGCCCTGAAGGGCACATCGCTGAAACTCCCCACCGCGCTACCCGGCTACCGCCACATCTACCACCTCTATATTGTCGAAACTGCGGAACGCGACAGCCTTCAGGAATATCTGAAGGAGCGGGACATCACCGCGCTCACCCACTACCCCATCGCCATCCACCAGCAGGAAGGATTCCCTTGGGGCAAGGACGCGCGCATGGTGGGCTCACTGAAGAATGCGGAAGCGTCCGCAGCGCGTGTGCTCTCACTGCCCATGTTTCCGGAGTTGACCGGCGAAGAAGTGCAGGCGGTTATCGACGCCACGGTCGCCTGGGACAGGACCCATGCCGGGAAATTCAAGGCCGCGAGTTAATGACAACCGGGACAAAGGACTCGGGGTTAGGGTCGAAACCCGAGTCCCGGCTGGTGTCCTGATTTGCAATCTCTTGAGCGGCCCTTTGTGTGGCAGGGCAGGATAGGGGTTATGTCTTCTCCTTTCCGCTACAACAAGAAGGAACGTAAGAGATTCCGACGAGATGCAAGAAAAGAGGCAAGTGCGGCGGATAAGTTCGAAAGGGAAGGGAACAAGCTGGGTGCTGCGGCCGTGTTGCGACAGTTAGCAGGCTTTTCCGCTAGAATGGCGCATGCCAAACGGGTCAAGCAAGAGTCCACAAAATCAAAATAGGATACTACCGAGTCCCGGGTCCCGAGGAGTCCATCCATGAGTTCAACCCAACAATACACCGTCGCCGTCGCTGGCATGGGCAAACGCGGCACACATCATGCCAGTGCTTTTCAGAAGAACAGCCGCTTCAAGCTGGTGGGCCTTTGCGATATCGACGCCGCGCGTCTGGATGCCGCAGCGAAGAAATTCGACGTCGGTGAGACTAGTGCCGACGCTGCCGCGCTGGTCGAGAAAACCCATCCTGATATATTCTGCTTCTGCACGCTGCCTGACCTGCGCTTGCCCTTGATTCGCGCGGGCGTGGAGGCAGGGGTAAAGCTTATTGCCTACGAAAAACCCACGGCCCTTTCCACGAACGAGGCGCTCGAGATGATGAAGCTCACGCGCGCGGCGGGAGTGAAGACGGTGGTAAGCCACCAGCACCGCTACGGCGAGCACTACAAGAAAGTGAAGGAGATCGTCGCGAGCGGCGCCATCGGCCGCGTCCATACCGTTTACGGTACTGCCACCGGCTGGATGATGCACATGCTGACGCACCTGATCGACTACACGCGCTGGTACAACGACTATGCCGAGGCCGAATGGGTGGTCGGGCAGGCGCACGGAAAATCGAAGTTCGCAGACAATCACCCTTCACCCGACTACATCGGCGGGCTGATTCAGTTTTCCAACGGCGTGCGCGGCGTCGTGGAGTCGGGTGACGGCGCTCCTGACGTGCCGGAAGTTGAATACTGGTGGCGCAAGTGCCGAATCGGCGCGCAAGGCAGTGAAGGTTTTGCCGAGGCGCTCACGGGCGGCGGCTGGCGCGCCGTCACTCGCGGCGGCATCACGTCTGGCCCCGGCAGCATGGACTACGAACACGATATGGGGCCATATGTTCAAGAAATGGTCGACTGGCTCGACGACGAGACGAAGGTTCACCCCTGCAACGGCGAAAGCGCCTACAAAGACCTCGAAATCATGATGGCCTTCTGCCGCTCGGTCGTCCAACGCGGCAAAGTGAAGTTGCCCCTCGGCCCCGGCGAACCGGAACTGGAAGCGCTGAAGAGGGTACTGCCAGATTAGTACTCCATCGTGATGAATGACGTGTAGCCCCGATGGTGCGAGTAATGCTGCAATCAGTTCTGAGTCATTACCCCCCCGGTTTGATCGTGCTTTCCACGCGGAAGAGCTTAAAACTGGTGTAGTGGTACGTATTGCGACCCCACATGGCGCCATACACAACCTCGCCCCCCACGTCGCGGGGCAGCCAGAGCACTCTTTCCGACCCGCTCGGCTGGACGGAGCAGAAGTCAACCGTCGAAGTCTGGGAACTGAGGCCGACATCCGTCCGCGGTGCGAGAAGCCAGGTTATGACCCGCAGGACCTGGAAGCTGTCGGAGTCGATCCACGCCAGTCCTTGGACCAACAGTGTGCAGCTTTTGTCCCCCATGCGTAATGCCCCCACACCATGCACTCTCTCGGGATCTTGCGCAAACCCCACCACATGACATTCCCGATTTCGAATCGTCTGGATTCCGAAGTAACGGAAGCGGCTGCTGCGCTGGTCAGCCGGGCTCAAGTACAGCCAGGTTGATGCGAAGTCGGAAGTGATCATGAAGAGATCTCTCAGGCTCGATTCAGAGACGGGGTTCCCATTGAGGTCCGTACGGTATTCTTCAAATGCCGGGACATCACCGGCGGGCCGGGGGTATGACGATATACCGAAACTTGCGATTCTTCGGAGTGTAATGCACATTCTCAAACGCTGTACGAGCGTCTTGAGGGTTCGATATCGAGCCGACCTCCTCGTCACAGGAGACCTGGGGAAAGGCGTGAAACAGGAGGGTAGCTGTTTGGCCGGCGCGCTCCAGTACCATCGGTAGTTGATCCTGGCTCCCGGCCGGGCGCAGATTGTGCAGAAAAGGGCAGGCGTGAATCTGACGCGGAGTCCAATCGATGAGTGTCTGAGCGCGTTTGTATATTTCGATTTCCGAGGGCGCAAGTTGGAGCGGCGGTTCGGTCAACTGGGGAGCAGCTTCAGGCCGCTGCAGTCTAGCGCTCACTATGCCGATGAACACGGCCGCCAGCACGAACGAACTTGCAAGTGCCCGGACCTTCACGCGGAAAGTATTCGCCATAGCATTGTCCAGGTCAAGATGACACATTGTCGAGGAACCTAAGAACCGTAACCAGCCGACGCTACGGAAAGTCGTCGTGAGCCACTTCTGTATCAGCCAGGCTTGCAAGTGCCGAACCGTATGTTATTATGGCTGGAGGAAATTGGTTAAGATCCCAAGCGAAGTTCCTTTCTGGTGGCGCTAATGGAAGGTGTTTCCACAGAGCGGACATTCCGGCGACGCAGCCTTCGTATTGTCATGCGGGTGCCGCTGTTTGTCAGCCCGGTGAATGCGCCTGCGACGGACGAATGGGAACCGGTGGAAACGCTGGTGATCAGTCTGCATGGGGGGTTGATTCGCAGCCGCCAGCAGTTTCCCGTCGGCACGACGCTGGACATTCGCACGCGGAGCAATCAAAGATTCACACGAGGCCGGGTGGTGTGGACGTCCGCCGGGGCAAAGGATTTCGCCTTCGAAGTCGGCTTCGAAATCCTAGAGCCCCCAGGGTTTTGGGAAGTTAACTTCCCGGCTGACAGGTGGTCGGGGGGGCCACCAACCCCGATCCCCCAGGCCTGAGCGAAGGACCATAAGGCCTCCCATGCCTGCGAATATTCCAATGCTGGTGCGCGCACTGATTGTGACTTTGATTCTCCCTCTTGCCAGCGCCCTTTCGGCCGCCAAGGACAAACCTCCAGTCCAGTATCAAATCCCCATTCCCACGCCGCCCGATTACTCCACCCTGGATTGGTTGTTGGGTCAATGGACCGGCAAAACCCTGCCCAACAGCCCCCCAGGCGAAGTGCGGCTCTCCGTCAGCCCCGACCTGGGAAAACGATTCCTGGTCTTTCGCGGTGAGGTTTCGCTCTCGGCCACTCCAACCGTGCCGGCTGTGAAGGAATCCTGGATGGGAATTCTCAGCGCCAGCACTAACGGGCCCGGATTTGTTTTACGAGTATTCTCCAGCAACGGATTCGTCACCCGATATCGATTGACCTTGGACGGTCCCGAACTTCATCTGAATCCCGAAGGCGGCGACTCCCCTCCGCCGGGATGGCTCTTTCGTAGGGCCTGGGTGCGAACCGGGCCCGACGAGATCACAGAGACCGTCCAAGTGGCGCCGCCGGGAAAATCATTCTTTGACTATTATTCCACCAAATATTCCCGCGTTCCCCCTCCTGCAAAAACCAGCCTCGCGCATTAACTACGCCTTGAACGAGCACTAGAGAAAGAAACGGTGTAATATTTGAATCGCCGATTTCGGGGCTGGCCTTGCGCGCCGAGGTCGCGGGTAATCGTCTTAACCCGTCTGCAAAATCTCCAGGAGATAGCTCCATGTCCAAAGGGAAAAGGATTGCACTCGTTGTTGTGATTGGAGTGGTCCTCGTTGTTGTGGGATTGGCCATCATCATTCCTATCTTTCTCAATATCGATCGCTTTCGGCCACAGGTGATTGCGCAACTTCAGCAGGAGACCGGGAAGCCCGTCCAAATCGGGCGCTTGGATCTGAGCATCCTTCCGAAGGTCGCCATTCGCGTGGATGATTTCGCGATGGGGAATCCCACCGGTTTTCCCTCGGGCGATTTTGTGAAAGCCAAGAAGATTTACGCGGTGGTCAATGCCTCCGCCTTGATGCATCACCAGGTGGAAATAACCTCTCTGGAGCTTGACGATCTCACGCTGGACATGTTGGAGGACACGCACGGCAAATGGAATTTTGAAAACCCACCGGCCCATGACCCTCCGCCACCCAGTCCGGCGGGAGAGAAGAGCAGCGCATCGTTTACGCTGGGCGTCATCGCCAAGCTGACTATTGTACGAGGGCAGTTTGCGGCGGCAAGTCTGCTGGCGTCGGGAGTGCCGGGGCCCTCTCTGGTGGATGTTCATGGCGCCGCGATCGACCTGCGCGACGTGAACCTGAATGCCTTTACCGCCACGGCGTCGCTCCGGGAGCCCGCCTCCGCGCCGGGCGCGCTTGCGGCCGTGGCGGCTTGGCTCAACCCAATTGTGTATGCCGCAGATCCAGAAGGACCGTCGGTGGCGCATGGAACCCTTAAGGCAGACGCGTTGCAATTTGGCGATCTCGCCGTGACCAAGTTGAAATCCCAGGTCCGTATTTATCCCAAGCGGGTGTTCGCGGATAACCTGGATCTGAAATGCTACGGCGGTAGCATTACGGGAAATCTCTCCCTGAACTTCGGGGGCGCGAATCTGGCTTACACCGTGGACGCGAAAATGAAAGGCGTCAATGTCGCGGGATTGCTGGAAGCTTTCCCGCAAGCCAAGGGCATGATGACGGGAACTCTGGAAGGGGCGGCCAAGCTGAAAGGCGCGGTCACCCACTCGACGGATCCCCTGGTGGGCATCACCGGCTCCGGCCAAGTGGCCATTCGCAACGGCCAAATGCCCAGCTTGCAACTCACCAGCAATCTGCGAAACTTGGCCAAAATAGCCAGCGTCGGCCCCGCCAATGGCGATCCCTCGTCGTTCTCTTCCCTGTCCACCGATTTCCGGATTGCGGACGCCAGGCTTACGAACAACAAGATTTCCTTGGTGGGCAACGGCGTGGATGTGGATGGCTCGGGCAACATGACCATGGCCGGCGAGGGCAGCCTGGATTACCAAGGCGACGCGAGTCTGGCCGCCAGCGGCAACAATCCACTCGCCACGGTTCTGGGAGGACTGGCCGGCGCCAAATTTGCCGACGGCAAAATGATATTTCCCTTCACCGTGGGTGGGACCTTCGCCAAACCAAAGTTCTCCCTGAAAGGCGCGGCGGGACAAGGTGGAGTTCCCGGAGTCGCCGCACAGGAACCGGTCAAAGCCGTGCGCGGCCTCGCGGGGTTGCTGAAGAAGCAGAAACAACAGTAAGTTTTCCCGGTGCGCGGAGTTATCATGACGAGTGGGGCACGCCTGCCCCCCGTGGGCAGCCCTTGGCACCCGCGGGTTTTCTGCTACCAATAGGTCATCTTCATGAGCCCATCCCTCGATCGTCTTCATGTCGTCCACGCCGCCACACGGCTTGAGCACGTCCGCTACGCCATTCGCGACATGGCCGTGCTGGCAGAGCAATTGGCGCGGGAAGGCAAGACCATCCTTCCCCTGAATATCGGCGATCCCCTCAACTTCGACTTCTGCACGCCTCCTCACCTGATTGCGGCCGTCGAAAAAGCCATGCGCGACGGCAGGAACGGTTACGCCCCTTCGCTGGGCATTCCCGAAGCCGTTGAGGCTGTGCGCGCGGAAGCTGAACGTAAGGGGATTCGCAATATTCAAAGTGTCTTCCTGACCGCGGGCGTGAGTGAAGCGTTAGACATATGCCTCGGGGCGTTGGTGAACGCGGGGGAGAACGTTCTCACGCCCAGCCCCGAGTATCCGTTGTACTCGGCGGTTCTCGCCAAACTCGGCGCGCAGCCCAATCCCTATTTGCTGGACGAGAACCATGATTGGGAGCCCAACCTGGAAGACATCGCGCGCAAGCTTAATCCCGGCACGCGCGCCATCGTGGTGAGCAATCCCAACAACCCTACGGGCGCGGTTTACTCGCGCCAAACCTTGGAGCGAATCGCGGAACTCGCCCGGCAGCACCATCTTGTGATTTTTGCTGACGAAATCTACGACAAACTGATTCTGGACGGCGCTCAGCCCCCCTCGCTTGCCGTTTTGGCCCCGGATGTCTCTGTCGTAACTTTCAACGGACTTTCCAAATCCTACCTGGTTCCCGGTTGGAGAGTCGGATGGGGAGTGGCGAGCGGCAATGCGGCGGCCGTCAAACCCTATCTTGAAGGGATTCACCAATTGCTCCGCGCGCGGCTGTGCTCGAACCATCCGCAACAGTTCGCCGTTCGCCCCGCGCTCGAGGGTCCGCAGGATCACTTGGCCGAGGTTTGCACCAAGCTGCGCGTCCGGCGCGACCTGACCGTCAAGGCCTGCCGCAGCACGCCCCACATGAGCTGCGTTGCGCCGCGCGGAGCGTTTTACGCCTTTCCCAAAATCGACATTCCCGATAGCGACGAACATTTCGTGAAGCGCTTGCTGGCGGAAAAACACGTGCTCACCGTACATGGTACGGGCTTCGGCCAGGCCCCCGGAACCAAGCACGTCCGCATCGTCTTCCTTCCCGATGAGGCCATCCTCACGCGCGCATACGAGGGTTTGCGCGCCTTCATCGCGGAACACTATGTGTGAGGGAAGCTTGATCATGAGTGAAGACACTCCCGAACCTGCCGCCTCCGAAGTTGCCGATCCCCATGCTGCCAATTCCGCTGCGGCCGCCCCGGAGTTCCCCAACCAGTTCTGCCCGGTTTGCTCCAGCCGGCTGGAATCCAGGCACTGCAAGATGGTTTGCCCCCGCTGTGGATACTTCATGTCCTGCTCCGAATTTGAATAGGGGAATCTGGCCATTGGGTCATCGGATCATCGGGCCATCGGGTCATTGAGCCATCGGATCATTGAATGATTTAGCGATTTGTGATTAGCGATTTTCGCTTTTCGAGTTTCGATCCTCGATTCCCCGTCTGAGATTTCCGATTTGAGATTTGAGGTCGGTCGCCTGGGCTTCGGACCTCGGACTCTCTTGCCGGTCTCCCGCCGATGTCTCTTGTAGCCTCCATGTGTTGCCCCTCGGCACTAGCCTGTCACCCATGTTTTCCAATAACTCTCTTTCTTTTCATCAACATCGTGGAAAGCACTCTGTAGGTCATTTGTTTTCATCAACATCGTGGAAAGCCTGCTTTCGGACATATTTTCTCCATTTGTTTTCAATAACATCGTGGAACATCCCTTCATTTTCTCCCCCCGTTTTTTGGCTGCTTGGACATCGTGATTTCAATAACTTATTTAATTTCAATGACATGCATTTCAAGAAGTTTTCCTTGTCCGCAGCTAACCCCTTTAATTTCTGGTACATCGTGGAAGACTGGGGGACGTTGAAGGGCCGCTCCTTGTGCCATGGCCATCATGGCCATGCCTCCTTCACGGGCGAGATGCCCGCGGCACCACCCGTATTGCTCGCGACAGCACGGCGCTCCTCCGGGTGCTCCGCGCCATCCGGGATTGTGCGTCTGTTTTTGATTTGGAAACCGTGATACGTCCTCGGTTTTCTTAGTAAGTGCTTTTTTTATCATCAACATCGTGGGTTACAGACCGTAGGTCCTTTATTATCATCAACATCGTGGGATTAGTCAAAATGTCGCTTCTTTCTTCCTTTGTTTTCATCAACATCGTGGGACTATCCTTCATTTTTTATTTCCCCTTTTTCCCGATGCTTCCCAGCGGAGGGTTCGATAACAGACTTAGTTTCAGCAACATAGATTTTTCAGAGATTTCCGTCATTTACCGTTAACCCCTTTTATTTCTGAAACATCGTGGGATAGCGGTTATTCCTGGAATCTCGCCCCCTTGTGCCATGGCCGTCCCCGTCGTGA
Organism: Terriglobia bacterium; assembly: GCA_050010335.1. Classification (GTDB taxonomy): domain Bacteria; phylum Acidobacteriota; class Terriglobia; order UBA7540; family UBA7540; genus Bog-366. Next base: position 5,907 of record JBEKLF010000137.1, on the reverse strand, counting down.
TCGCCTCACGGACAGGATGGCCGTGGCACCCACCATCGATCCTACCTTTCCTCGATAACCGGGCAATTGCCGCATTCTCGGCCACCAAACCCAATGGACTCGTGTCAATTGGCTCTCAATTCGTGCATTTTCGTGAAAAGAGCATGTTTTTTGACCGACGATTTGTCATGCTCTCCTTTGTTTTCATACACATCCCCGGAGGTTCCTTCATTTTTGACATCTTTTTGCCCCCCTCTTTCAGGCTTAGAACATCAGCTCGGTGAATCGCCCCACCTGCCCGAGGCCCAGTCCTTTTGTTGAGTTGAGTCGATGTTGCGCTCTCTCCACCTACCACCTGCCTTTCCGGCCAGCCAGCCAACTACAGACCTGGCCAACTTGCCTGCTACCGTTCTCGGACTGCGGTTCGGGTCGGGATTTCGCGTAGGCCATCGATGTGCGCGTTTCCACGCATAGATAATTCTCCATATAATATGCGAGCAATAACCCATCCAAGATGAATCCCGGAGCAGACCCGATGCCCGAAAGCGGGCAGAATATTTGCCTTTTGGGGCGCGAATTTCCTACCGGTAGGTAATTGGTCCGCGGGACTTTCCGGGTGCGCTCATTCCCTCTTGTTCAGGAGGGCCCGTTTCCGGTCCGTCCGGGTGAGGGACTCTGATCGAACTCATGGCACTTCGGAAACCGGAAGGGCAGGAGGTGGTCCCGCGAAGAGCCGGATGGAGGATTAACCTCCTCTCGGGGACCATTTCAGTTCAGCAATCCCGAATGAGCGGGCAAATTCGCAGCGCATCGGCCGGGCGCCATCGCCAAAGGTAAAGAGGTGGGTCACATAGACGGTTCGGCCGTTTATGGTCAAAGTGCCCGGCGTGCCGGGATTCACGACGATTACTAAACCCTTGGCGACTCGTTACTGATGCCAGGCCGGCAGGAGTCTGGTCCGCTTTCAAAGCCCAGTTGTCCTGTTTTCCGGCAAGGGCGTGACTCGGGCGGAACCTTGGCTGAACCCAAGAATTTGGAGGCCCTAGCGTTGGGTTGCCCTACCCTGCAGGCGTCTGAGTCGGGCAGTGAGTTTTGAAACATTCCTCGCGGTCTCGTTTCCGCACACCTCCGTCCCAAAAGCGGACAGGTGCCGCCCTTGCCATCTTAAGCAGATTATGCATTTTCAATCAGATACAGACAATTTCGTTTGGTACCCTGGATGCACATAGTTACACTCCAGCTGGAGTCTGGAATCATGCTGCATGACCTACGCTACGCCTTACGCACGCTACGACAGAATCCCGGGTTCGCTGTGGTCGCGATCGTTTCCTTAGCTTTGGGGATTGGAGCCAACGCAGCCATCTTCAGCCTGGCGGACTTTATGCTTCTTCGACCTCTGCCAGTGCCCAAGGCTTCTGAAATCATAGTGGTCCAGTCGCAATTCCGCGGCGAGAACCTCGGGGGTCTCACCGAGTATTCGCCTCTCTCCTACCCGGATTTCGACGATTTGCGGAAGAAGAGCCATTCTTTCGCGGATTTGACCGCCTCCCAGTACCTCCCGTTCGGGTTCGCCCCGGACAAAACGGCGCTACCCCAGATGAGATACGGGGCGTTGGTCAGCGGGAATTTCTTCAGCGCCCTGGACTTGCGTCCGGAGCTGGGGCGCGCCTTCCGTAGCGATGAAGACCAAGTACCGGGGCGCGATGCGGTGGCTATCTTGGGTCATGACCTCTGGAAAACCGAATTCGCTTCGAGCCCGGACGCTGTGGGGAAGACCATCATCCTCAATGGCCTCCCCTTCACCGTGGTAGGAGTAGCGCCAGAATCGTTCCGGGGGCCGAATGTAATGATCCGCGCTGAACTGTACGTCCCCCTGGCGATGGAACGCACGCTGGCGGGTGGGTCCGGGGACAATGAACTCGAAATGCGCGAGCTTCGAGTGCTGACGGTTTTGGGACGACTGAAGCCTGGAGTGGGTGTTGGGCAAGCCGCGGCCGAGGCAAGAGCGATTGGCCAGCAACTCGCCCAGGCATACCCGAAGACGAACAGCACGTGTGCGTTGGTGGTTGAGACCTACCGGCAAGCCCGAATGCACCAGAACTCGTGGCGCATCATCATTGTGCTCTTCTCGTGGGCGTTGGCCGGGGTGGTGCTATTGATCGCTTGTGCGAACGTCATGAACTTGATGCTGAGCCGTGCCTCAGCTCGTGCGCGCGAGATCGCTGTGCGCCTCGCAATGGGAGCGGGACGGGGGCGGCTGATCCGGCAACTGTTAACGGAAAGCCTGGTGATCGCGATATTGGGTGGGGCGTTGGGACTGATCGTGGCCCAAGTGGGCGCTGGCCTGTTTTCGCAGATCCGCGTCCCCACCGATATTCCCTTCGTGATGGACGTGAAACTCGACCCTGGGGTTTTCTTGTTCGCGCTGCTTGTTTCTGTGGCGAGCGCCCTCCTGTTCGGACTGGCTCCGGCGCTCAAGAGCACGAAACCTGACTTGGTTTCAGCCCTTAAGGCCGGAAGGACAGGTGACGGGAAGCGGCGGCTATGGGGAAGGAATGTGCTGGTGGTCGCGCAGGTTGCTGGCTCACTCCTGCTCCTGGTTTTCGCAACCCAAGCTTATCGTGGTGCTTCAATTCTTCTCTCCTCCCCTGCCGGTTTCCGCCCCGAGCATATTCTCCTGGCCAGCTTTAACCCCACGCTGTCGCTGGACTCGACGGCGCAAACGATGCAATTCTACCGGCGGTTGCTGGACCAGGCGCGGACGCTTCCCCACGTCAAATCCGCGGCTCTTTCGCAGGCCGTGCCCCTGCTAGGGGGCAGTTCGATGCGTGTCATCCCCGAGGGTGTCCAGTTGCCGCCAGGGACAGAGGCACTCAGCGTGTTTTCGAACCTCGTCAGCGACGATTACTTCAACACTATCGGGGTGCCCCTGGTTGAAGGCCGCGAATTCCAACTGACCGATCGGGAGGATTCCGAGCGCGTCGCGATCATCAATGAGCAGTTCGCCCGCAAGTACTATCCGAACCACGACGCGATAGGAAAGAGGCTGCGATTGAACAGCACGGACGGACCGTTCGTCCAGATTATCGGGGTGGCGAAGCAGAGCAAGTACCTGATTTCGTGGGAATCGCCCATGGAATACCTGTATCTGCCATTGGCCCAGAACCCCACCCCAGCGATGACCCTCATGATGGAAACAGAGGGACCGTCGGCCGGAGTGGCGGGGCCGTTGCGCGACCTGGTCCGATCGTTGGACTCGCGCCAACCCATTTATGGCATTCGCTCCATCGAGGAAGTCTTCGACCTGCGCGCTACAAAGACGATCAGCATAATTGTCCAAGCCATCGGCGGATTGGGTATCCTCGGGTTGGCGCTGGCGTTGGTCGGACTCTACGGGTTGATGACCTACTCGGTAAGCTTGCGGCAGCGCGAGATCGGGATCCGCATGGCGATTGGGGCAGACCAAGCCACCGTGGTCAGGATGGTGCTGAAGCAGGGGATGATTTTGGCCGGTAGTGGAGCCATTATCGGGTTGCCCTTGAGTCTTGCAGCGGCTAAACCGACGGCCGCCATGGTGGGCGGACACGGTTTCAATTTGCCTCTCGTCGCGCTGGTCACCATAGCCCTTCTGGGCATGGCGGCTCTGGGCGCGTATTTCCCCGCACGACGGGCCTCGCGGGTCGATCCCAACACCGTCTTGCGGCTGGAGTAGGTTCGAACGCCGAGCCAAACGCTTCAATACGGACAGCCTATGGGGAGACTTCTGTGCGACCTGGAAGGATCGGGTCCGCTGGTTCTTGCGATCTCACCATCTGGAGACGGATAGGCGCCTTCCTTGAAAGCAGCCGCTGCCAACCTACGCATTTGGCCAGCGAAACAGGGGGTTCTCTAACCGACCATCGAAGTGTCCCCGCACTTAAGTCCGACGGATTGAGCCAGCACTGCTAACCGGACGGGATCGTTCGTCAGATGTGACTGCCTCAAACAACACGGCAACCTCAACAACTGCGGGAAAGTTGAGGATGTCGACAGAGATCGTGTTACGACTCGTCAATAATTCAGATCTCGAACCGGGTTTTCTCCATTCGACCCGATGCCTCATGCTCCTTTTTCTCGCACCCACACCGTCCGCTGATCCGGTTAGAGGGAGTCGGCTTCCCAGAGCATGGCTGCCGACCACTATGGACCCTGTGTAACGGCGTAGGGTTTACCGATTCTCTGTCACTTGGACGTATTGTCGGCTACACGCAGATATGCTCTATGCCAGAGCAGGATTGGCAGGAGAAAAATCTGCCATCAGCGACACCCCGTGGGGATTGCTAGGACTTCGCGAGCCTGGCCTTGGGCTTAGAGCGCCAACTCCCCAAGTCCAGCGCGGTCGCCATACATGCGTCGCGCAATTCATCTCCAAGGGCGCGATCGGCCATGGCCCGGGCCACGACCATGCCTCCCACGCACATTGCCGCGATGGCCTGCGCTCTGGTGCGGCGAGGCTGGCCTTTCTGCGGCATACTCCGTTCCAAAACGCTGACCATGGCTTGGAACACGGTCTCGAAGGCAGACCTCACACTTTTGCCGCTGCGCGTAACGTCGGACGGCAGCGCCACCATCGGGCACGAATTCTCGACGTCTTCGAAGTGCTGGCGGGAGAGATAGGCGCGGATGACCTGCTGCCCAACGTCGGCGGAGGCCAGATCCACCTCCACGCCTTCCCAGCAACTCTTCCATTCCGGGTCGGAAAAGAAACACCCTAACACCTCGACATAGAGATCGCTCTTGCTCTTAAAATAGCTATAGAACCCCCCGGACGTCAGTCCTGCGCCCGCCATAATTTGTTGGATCGAAGCATTTTCGAAACCATGGCGGTTGAAGAGCCGACGAGCGTTCTGAATAATCTTTTCCCTGACCTCGGCACGGTGGTTGGCTGGATAGGGCATGGGTCCTCCTCGTTTTACTTGCGGGAAGTATGCCTCGAACGAAACTCTTCCTGCCAGGAAAATATGATCTTGAACATATTTTGGTCGAATGCTTTAATGCCCCAGCCTTGGGCAACAACCATCTGGGAGGGCGACAATGAAAGCGAATAGGACGAGTACGGACGGGAATTCGACCGCAGTGTTCAGCATACCAACGCGGCGGCAAGCGCTGGCCGGCGTCGCCATTGCGTTTGGCAGCCTCACCCTGGGCTCCATTGGGGCCGGGGCGGAAGCCGAGGGGGAACTCTCTCACGCCGCCGAAGCCATTCACCAGGAGCCGGTTTTCAAAGCGAGCCGGAAGCGGGTTTACGAAGCGCTCACAGACACTCAACAATTCAACAAGGTCACACAAATCATTGCGGCCAAGGAGCCCAGCATTTCGCTCGAGAAGTCGCCGACGCAGATCAGCCGCGAAGCGGGAGGCACATTCGTACTTTTCGGCGCCATCATCGTGGGGCGGCACATCGAACTTGTGCCGAACCAGCGAATCGTCCAAGCCTGGCGAGTGGCCTTCTGGGATCCGGGAATTTATTCGATCGCGAAATTCGAACTCACTGAGCAAGGCGACGGGACCAAAATCATCTTTGACCACACCGGCTTTCCCAAGGGCACGGGTGAACACCTCGCGGCGGGATGGAAAGCCCACTATTGGGAGCCGCTCGCGCAGTTCCTCGGTTAAGCAACGGCGAGACCTTACCACAATCACCTCCCCTTGCGGCAGTGGGTCAATGCAGAGGCGGCTATGCGCCGCCGCTTGGCCGTAGAGGCGGGTTTACCCCGCCAAGTGGCGGCGTAATGCCGCCTCTACATGAAACTGAGCCACTGCTCTTTCTCCCAAGAATCGCGATTGAGCGATGGTAAGGTGTTCCTGAGATGGTGGAAAGATCGTTTGCCGCGAGCCGTGGTTAATCCGGGTGAGGTCGCGACTCCATTGCGGTCAAGATTCAGGGGT
>JBEKLF010000136.1:0-22420 GCA_050010335.1 Terriglobia bacterium | reverse complement strand
ACGACCGACGTGACGGGGGTGGCGACGCTACCAGCGGGGACGGAAATGGTGATGCCGGGAGACAACGTGAGCCTGGAAATCGAACTGATCACGCCGATCGCCATGGAGAAAGGGCTGCGCTTTGCCATTCGCGAGGGCGGCCATACCGTCGGCGCCGGGACCGTCGCCGAGATTTTGAAGTAGAAGATGGAAATCATGGGCGTCGAACTCTATGTACGTGGAGGCCGAATCAGTCCTGCTGAGTGGGATGCGATCCAGGCATTGCCGAAGGAGGATCTACCCCCCCTCACTCCCGAGCAGCGGCAGGTCGCCCAAAAAATGCGTATTCCGGAAGCGGATTACGCCCGAGGCGCCTTGGCATCTAAGCAAGGCGCGGAGAAGTTGCTCGATGTCGTGGAGCGGGTCGCCCGACTGTTGCGCAAGAAGCTTCAGGTACGCGCACCATCCCTGGAGCTGAAGCGGGTGGCTCTAGATACGTTGAAAGGGAAGTACGAGGTCGAGGCAAACTTGAACGGCGACACACTCACCTTCCGTGTGGACGAACAACTTATTGACGAGTTGTTTGAGGCTGGGTCGGAAATCGCTGAGAAAAGGCTCGACCGGGTGATCGATCTGGCTTTGCCCACGCAGGTATCTTGAAGATGAGGCTTGCCGAACAACATGTTGCCGTCGTCTTAAGCCAGGAAGGGCAGGCCGCATTACAACTCGCGGGGGCGGAGGTAACCGAAATACCGCTTGCTGACTTTTTTGTGCAAGAAACTGACGATATGGGGATGTGGGTTCGAGTGAATCGCAATGATGGTGAGCATAGCTTGTTGGTTCGCTGGGAGTTTGTGCTCGCGCTTGACCTGCGGCCTGATGATGCGCGGAGGATCGGACTAAGGTCATAGGAGCGACGATGCGCGAAATTATTACATTGCAATGCGGGGACTGCAAGAACCGCAACTACACTTCGACGAAGAATAAGAAGAAGAATCAGGACCGGCTGGAGCTGAAGAAGTTTTGCCGAACGTGCCGGCACCATACGGTCCATAAGGAAGTTAAGTAGTTGAAAGTCGAAGGTCAAAAGTAATAAGTCCGGTGCGGACAGATGCTTTCAACTTTTCGACTTTCAACTTTCGACTGGTTCTTACAGGGGCGTCAGATTAACGGCTAATCTGCCGGTCTCCAAAACCGGTCATGGGGGTTCAAATCCCTCCGCCCCTGCCAGATTTTTAGGGTGTGGGATTTCCTTGGGCGAGCGATGAGCCGCTCGGCTGGATCGAGAGAGAAATGGGTAATGAAGTTAAAGAAGAAAGCAGTGCATTGCAGGCTCCCTTGGAGCATGCCAAGGGATTGTGGCAGCAATTCCGGCAGTATGCTTCCGAGGTGAAAATTGAAACCAAGCGCGTGTCTTGGCCCGGAAAGCAGGAAATTTACGGCACCACGGTGATGGTGGTCCTGACGACATTTCTTTTCGGCATTTATTTTTGGATTTGTGATCAGGCGTTTCAATATACGGTCTCTCACGCTCTGAGATATTTCATGCACCGCGGCTGAGACAGAATTCCTATGAGGCGGGTGAAGGTTTGACCGAACAGGAACTAAGCATTGGGAAGACGACCATGCCAAAGAACTGGTATATCCTCCACACCTATTCCGGGTTTGAGAAGAAGGTTGCGGAGACCCTGAAGAGCCGGATCGATGCGGAAGGTCTCGCCGAGCAGTTCGGGGAGATCATGGTCCCCACCGAAGACGTCATCGAGATGCGCCAGGGGAAGAAGGTGGTCACTCCCAAGCTCTTCTATCCGGGCTATGTGCTCGTCGAGATGGAAATGAACGACAACACCTGGCACATGGTGCGCTCCACTCCGCGGGTCACGGGGTTTGTGGGTTCGGGCCAGCGGCCCAGCCCCCTCACTGCCGAGGAAGTTGACCGGATTGTCCATCGCGTCGAAGTGGCGGCCGAACATCCCAAGCCGAAACTCAAGTTTGACCGCGGGGAGAACGTCAAGATTACCGACGGTCCTTTTAAAGATTTCAATGGCATGGTGGACGAAATCAACGAAGACCGCTCCACTTTGCGCGTGATGGTGACCATCTTTGGCCGCGCAACGCCCGTGGAGCTGGATTTCTACCAGGTGGAAAAGATCTAGGAGTGGAAACTAGAAATTGGAAACTGGAAACTGGAAACTCGGCGATACGAGCCCCAATAGGGATTCCAGTTTCAAGTTTCCAATTTCCAGTTTCCCGTGGAGAAAAGATTATGGCAAAGCGCGTAACGGCAATGGTGAAGCTTCAAATTCCCGCGGGGAAAGCCACCCCTGCGCCACCCGTGGGCCCTGCCTTGGGCCAGCACGGTGTGAACATCATGGACTTCTGCAAATCCTTCAACGCCAAAACCTCGGCCAAGGATCAGGAAGGCTTGATTATCCCAGTGGTCATCACGGTCTTTCACGACCGTACTTTCACCTTTGTCACCAAGACGCCGCCTGCCTCGATCCTCCTGAAGCGCGCGGCGGGAGTTGCCAAGGGCTCGGGGGAGCCCAACCGCAACAAGGTTGGAAAAGTTACCGCTAAGCAGGTGGAAGAAATCGCCAAGCTGAAATTGCCCGACCTGAACGCCCGGGATCTTGCGGCAGCAGTGGCCACCATAAAAGGCACAGCGCGGAGCATCGGAATAGACGTCACGGCGTAGCGCTGGGCTGAAGAGCGAAATTCGAAAATCGCAGTACGCAAGGCCGAGTTTCGATTTTCCAGTTTCGATTTTCCAGTTTCGAGTTTCGAAGGGGAGTTGCTGGAATGGCTAAAGTTGGAAAAAAGTACGAGGCGTCCGCCAAGCTGGTTGACAAGCCCGCCTATACCCTGGCGGATGCCATGCCGTTGGTCAAAAAGGCGGCGTTTGCGAAATTTGATGAGACCGTCGAAGTCGCCATGCGTTTGGGGGTCGATCCCAAGCACGCCGACCAAATGGTGCGCGGAACGGTGGTTCTGCCGCACGGGCTGGGAAAGTCCAAACGAGTGGTTGTGATCGCTTCCGGCGACAAGGTGCGCGAGGGCCGCGAAGCGGGCGCGGATGAGTCCGGCGGTGACGACATCGTCCAAAGAATCCAAGCTGGCTGGATCGATTTTGATGCCGTTGTGGCAACCCCTGACATGATGAAGTCTGTCGGGCGCTTGGGCAAGGTGCTGGGGCCGCGCGGCTTGATGCCCAATCCCAAGACGGGTACGGTGACCGTGGATGTGGCGAAGGCCGTCAGGGAAGTCAAAGCCGGCAAAGTGGAATTCCGCGTTGACAAGACAGGGATTATCCACTGTCCGGTGGGCAAAGTCTCTTTTGAGGCCACCAAGCTGGCGGAAAACGCCGGAGCGCTGATTTCCAGCGTCATTAAAGCCAAGCCCGCCTCGGCCAAGGGGAAGTACGTCAGGAGCATCATAATTTCATCCACCATGGGGCCAGGGTTGGCGATTAGTCTGGATTCTGTGGAAGCGGCGTAAAGGCAGTGGCCGGTGGTTAGTGGCTAGTGGCTAGCAAGAACAAGAGAGTCGAGAGATATGTTTGCCACTAACCACTAGCCACGGTACGAAGGAGTAAGCATGGATCGGGAACAAAAGAAGAAGAGTGCTGAGGAGCTCCACGAGGAGCTGGCAAAAGCGCGGGGCATCATCCTTTCAGGGTTTCAGGGGATCACTGTAGCCCAGGATTTTCAACTGCGCCGGAAAGTGGCCGGGACGGGCGCGCGATACAAGGTGGTGAAGAACACCTTGATCGAACGCGCGGCCAAGGGGACGTCGGTCGAGCCGATTGCCCAAAAACTCACGGGAACGACCTCCGTCGCCCTCACCGATGCCGACCCCGTGGCATTGGCGAAAGCGTTGACGGAGTACGCCAAGGAAAATCCCATCTTGACCTTCAAGTGTGGGGTTGTAGAAGGAAGGGTTGTTTCCCTTGCTGACCTGGTTGCTATCGCCACCCTGCCTCCCAAAGAGCAATTGTTGGCCAAAGTTCTGTTTTTGTTCAATTCACCAGCGCAACGGGTGGCATCCACACTGTCTGGCGTGGCGCGCAACCTCGCCTTTGTTATTCAGCAGGGCGTAAAGGAAAAGAAATTTCAAGAGGCAGCCCAAAGCTAATAGCGGACAGTTCACAGTTAGAGGAACTGTTGGCTCTGGGCGGCAAGCTGTTAGCTACATTGAAGAGGAGAATCGAGCATGTCGGAACGTGTAGAGAAAATCGTCGAAGAAGTAAAGGGGTTAACCTTGCTTGAAGCTGCGGAGCTGGTAAAGCGGCTCGAAGAAGCCTTGGGCGTGTCTGCGGCAGCGGCATCTCCCGTCGTAGTTGCGGGAGCGGGAGCGGCGGCAGCAGCCGCGGCGCCTGCTGAGGAGCAGACGGAGTTCGCGGTGATCCTAACTGCCATCGGGGCCAACAAGATCAATGTCATCAAGGCTGTCCGCGAAGTCACCAGCCTGGGCCTGAAAGAAGCCAAGGATCTGGTGGATGGCGCGCCCAAGCCGATTAAAGAAGGGGTTTCCAAGGAAGAGGCGGAAACCATCAAGAAAAAGTTCAGCGAAGCTGGCGCTACCGTCGAAGTGAAGTAACCGTCCTCCCGCCAGGCTTCAGAGGAAGAAGGGGTTTATCCCGCACTTCTCTGGAGGAGATTTCCTGGTGGCAAGGCCCTCACACACATAGTGATGAGTGAGGAAATTGCCGATTGCCGATTGATGATTTTCGATTTCGGCTAATCGTCCATCGACCATCGAAAATCGGCAATCTCGCTTGTCACTGCTCTTAAGTGGCACGGATGAACCCATGGACTGCTGGGCCATCGGGGTGATTCGATTGCATCCTCACAGGCTAGTTGTGCATCTAATTTAGTAAGGGATCCGTGTCATCATTGTCTGATCGACGTTTGAAATTTCACGCAAGGAGCAAAAGGAATGCCTAACGGCGGGAACGGCGCTGTGCGTCAGCGCATTAATTTCTCCAAAATTCCGACGGTCATTAAAATTCCTAACCTCATCGAGGTCCAGCGGCGCTCTTACGAGCGCTTCCTCCAGATGAACCTGCTTCCCTCCGAACGCGAGGATGAGGGGCTGCAAGCCGTCTTTAATTCCGTCTTCCCCATTACGGATTTTCGGGGCATCGCGCAGTTGGACTTCGTGGATTACTCCATCGGCAATTGGGAGTGCAAATGCGGAAGCCTGAAGGGGTTGCACCACTTGCGCAGCACCTGCAAGAACTGCGGGCACACGGTGATTACCGATCCCTTCAAGGTGGGCGAGGTCCTCTGCACCAAGTGCGGCACCTTCAACAAAAACGTGGTGACGTTCTGTAACAAGTGCGGCGATCCCGTGGCGCTCCAGCTGAAGTACGACGTGACCGAATGCCAGGAGCGCGGTATGACTTTCGCGGCGCCCCTTAAAGTTACCATCCGCCTCACCCTTTACGACAAGGACAGCGATACCGGCCACAAGAGCATCCGCGACATTAAGGAACAGGAAGTTTACTTCGGGGAAATTCCCCTGATGACGGAAAACGGCACGTTTATCATCAACGGGACGGAACGCGTTATCGTCAGCCAATTGCACCGGTCGCCGGGAGTATTTTTCGAGGCGAATGCCCAGAAGACTTATTTCCTCGGAAAGATCATCCCCTACCGAGGGTCGTGGGTAGAATTCGAGTACGACACCAAGAATCTTCTCTACGTCCGAATCGACCGCAAGCGAAAGTTCCTGGCCACGATCTTCCTGCGGGCGCTGGGATTGAAGAACGATGCCGAGATCATTAAGGCCTTCTACCAAATCGAGAAAGTTACACTCAAAGACCGCAAGCTGTTCTGGGAGGTCTCCGAGGGGCTGATCGGCAACCGGGTCTCCAAGAGTATCGATCACCCCCGCACGCACGAAGCGTTGGTGCCGGCGGGACGAAAGATTACCGCGGCGGCCTTCAAGGAAATCCAGAAGGCCAAGGTCACCCAGGTGGAAGTGGCTTCCCACGATTTGGAAGGGATTTTCACCGCGATCGATATCGTCGACCCCTCAACGGGAGAGGTTCTGGTCGAAGCCAACAGTGAAATTACTCCCACAGTTCTGAACACCATTCTGGATTCCGAAATTCCGGAATTGCAGGTGTTTTTCCCGGAACGGGACGATACCGGCTCCGTCACCAGTCAGACTTTGAAGCGCGACACCTTGAAGACCCCGCAGGAAGCGCTGATCGAGATGTATCGCAAGATGCGCCCGGGCGACCCCCCGACGCTGGATACCGCCACCTCGCTGTTCAATGGGATGTTCTTCGATCCGCGCAAGTACGATTTCTCCCGCGTGGGGCGGCTGAAATTCAATATCAAGCTGGGGTATTACTCCAAGCTCAAGGTCCGTCTGGACGACAAAGCCCAGGAATTCGAGGTTCTGGAAGCCCGGAATTTCCCCAAAGCTAATTTCTACGTCGTCGTGGATGACGAGAAGATGTTCGTGGGCAAGCGGGAAGGGAATATCTGCTCCGAGGTTGTTCGCGCCTGCGAAGGCACGCTGGCCACCGACCATTCCGAGCTTTCCCCGGTGCAGTTGCCGCTGGATAAGCGGACGCTGGAGCCGGAAGACTTTTACGCGGCCATCCGCTACCTGTTGACCCTGAAGAAGAACCCGGGCGGCATCTATTCTGTGGATGATATCGACCACCTGGGGAATCGCCGCGTTCGCGCCGTCGGCGAATTGATTGAGAATCAGTTCCGCCTCGGCTTGGTGCGCATGGAGCGGGCGATCAAAGAAAAGATGTCGGTATACCAGGAAATGTCCACCGCCATGCCGCACGACCTCATCAACGCCAAACCGGTCATGGCGGCGATTCGTGAATTCTTCGGATCTTCACAACTCTCGCAGTTCATGGATCAGACCAACCCGCTCTCCGAGATCACGCACAAGCGGCGGCTTTCCGCCCTCGGGCCGGGCGGACTTTCCCGCGAGCGCGCTGGATTCGAAGTGCGCGACGTTCACCCGACGCACTACGGGCGCATCTGCCCGATCGAGACGCCGGAAGGCCCGAACATCGGTTTGATCTCCTCGCTTTCGTGCTACGCGCAGATTAACGAATACGGTTTCATCGAAAGCCCCTACCGCAAGGTTCGCGGCGGCCGCATCGTGGATTACGTCACCGTGACGCACGGCGGCGACGGCCCCTGGAAAGTGGGCGAGCACGTGGAAGTGGGCACCGTCGAGAAAACCAACGAGGAACTGCGCGAGAAGAAGCGCAAGGCCGTGGAGCACGAACCGTTCAGCTTCTATCAATCGGCGTGGGAAGAGGACCAGTACGTCATCGCCCAGGCCAACGTGGGCATTGACGACAAGGGCCGCATCATTCACGAATTGGTCAACGCGCGGCAAGCCGGCAACTTTGTGCTCAAACGGCGCGAGGAGATCGACTACATTGACGTCAGCCCCAAGCAACTCGTCAGCGTGGCAGCTTCGCTGATTCCGTTCCTTGAGAACGACGACGCCAACCGCGCACTGATGGGCTCCAACATGCAAAGGCAATCGGTGCCCCTGTTGCGGGCGCAATCGCCGCTGGTGGGCACGGGTATGGAAGAAGTCACGGCGCGCGATTCCGGCGCTGTGGTCATCTGCCGCCGCAACGGCGTGGTGGATGGCGTGGATAGCGAACGCATCATCGTCCGCGTCGAGGGCGATGGCCACAGCGGGCAACTCTCCCGCGAAGTCGGTGCGGACATCTATCAGCTCATCAAGTTCCGCCGCTCCAATCAGAATACTTGCATCAACCAAAAACCCGTGGTCCACAAGGGGGAGCGCGTCCATGCCGGTCAGGTCCTGGCCGATGGTCCTTGCACCGATCGCGGCGAACTGGCCCTGGGCCGCAACGTGCTGGTGGCATTCATGCCCTGGCGCGGCTACAATTTTGAGGACGCCATCCTGGTCAGCGAAAAGCTGGTGAAGGAAGATTCCTACACCTCGATTCATATCGAGGAGTTTGAAATCGAATCCCGCGATACCAAGCTGGGACCGGAAGAAATCACTCGCGACATTCCCAACCTTTCCGAATCCCTGCTGAAAGACCTGGATGAAAGCGGCGTCATCCGCATCGGCGCTTACGTCAAGCCGGGCGACATCCTGGTAGGCAAGGTGACGCCCAAGGGTGAGACCCAACTGACCCCCGAGGAAAAACTGCTGCGGGCGATTTTCGGCGAGAAGGCCGGAGATGTTCGTGACGCCTCCCTGACCTGCCCTCCGGGAATCGAAGGCATCGTTGTGGATGTGAAGATCTTTTCGCGTAAGGGCGCGGATAAGGATGAACGGGCCAAGAACATCGAAGGCTCGCAAGTGACCCGCCTGGAGAAAAACCTGAACGACGAAATCCGCATCCTCCAGGATGAGCGTTTGAAGCGCCTCTGCGCGCTACTGGAAGGCGAAGAGCTTCTGGCGGACCTGCACGACGAAAAAACCAACAAGCGGCTGGTCATCAAGGGCACCAAGCTCACCCGCGACGTCCTTTCCCGCGTCACCACTCGCAACCTGAAGCGGATGAGGATCGCGAAAAAGGATCCGACCCTCATCGAGAAGATCGATGAGATTGAAGAGATGACTTCGCGGCAGATCGACATCCTGCGGAAGATCACCGACGAGAAGATTCAAAAGCTGAAGAAGGGTGATGAACTTCCGCCTGGAGTCATCAAGCTGGTTAAGGTCTATATCGCCATGAAGCGCAAACTTTCCGTCGGCGATAAGATGGCCGGCCGGCATGGAAACAAAGGCGTGATCGCCCGCATCCTTCCCGAGGAAGACATGCCTTACATGCCGGATGGAACGCCGGTGGAAGTGGTGCTGAATCCCCTGGGCGTCCCCTCCCGCATGAATGTGGGCCAGATTTTGGAAACCCACCTCGGCTGGGCGGCCAAGGAATTGGGGACCAAGATTCGCAACCTCTTGTCCAGCGAATCTCGCGCTGAACTACTGCGCAAAGAGATCAAGAGCCTGTTCCGCAACAATGCCCTGGCGACCACCGTCGACACCTGGGACGACGAACAGGTCATCAACTACGGCCGCGTATTGCTGGACGGCGTTGCCTTTGCCACCCCGGTGTTCGACGGCGCGACGGAGAAGGAAATCAAGGAGTTTCTGGAAAAGGCGGGCCTGCCGTCTTCCGGCAAGATCAATCTCTACGACGGCATGACGGGGGAGAAGTTCGAACAGCCGGTTACGGTCGGTTACATTTACATGCTCAAGCTCTCCCACTTGGTTGACGATAAGATCCACGCTCGGTCGATCGGGCCATACTCCCTCATCACCCAGCAACCTCTCGGGGGAAAGGCGCAATTCGGCGGCCAGCGTTTCGGCGAAATGGAAGTATGGGCACTCGAAGCTTATGGCGCGGCGTACATCCTACAGGAACTCCTCACCGCGAAATCCGACGATGTTTATGGGCGCGCCAAAATCTATGAAGCTATCGTCAAAGGCGAGGCCGCTATCGAGCCTGGCGTACCGGAGTCGTTCAACGTGCTGGTGCGGGAGTTGCAGAGTCTTTGCCTCGACGTGGAATTAATCAAGAAACCCAAGGAACAACTCGCGCCGGTAGGCGCCGAGTAGGAATATGAAGACCCGCCGGGCCTTTGCCGCACACCGTGGCGCCGTCCCGGCGGCGCAATTTCGACAAAATTTCTTCTCTCCTTTGAAGGAGGAAAACCTTGTTCCGAAGCAGCCCTTATGATCGTGTAAGCCTCATCGGTGAGTTTGACGCCATTCGCATCAGCCTGGCGTCGCCGGAAAAGATCCGGTCCTGGTCGCATGGCGAAGTGACCAAGCCTGAGACCATCAATTACCGCACCTTCAAGCCGGAACGTGACGGCCTGTTTTGTGCCCGCATTTTTGGCCCCGTCACCGACTGGGAGTGCTTGTGCGGCAAGTACAAGCGCATGAAGCACCGCGGCGTGATCTGCGACAAATGCGGCGTCGAGGTAACCCTCTCCAAGGTTCGCCGCGAGCGCATGGGGCACATCGAGTTGGCTTCCCCGTGTTCGCACGTCTGGTTCTTCAAAGGCCTCCCCAGCCGCATCGGCCACCTGCTGGATATTTCGCTCCGCGACCTCGAGCGCGTCCTTTACTTTGAAAACTACGTGGTCGTTGATCCCGGCGAAGCGCCTCTCAAGGAGAAGGAGTTGCTGACCGAGGAGCGCTACCGGCAACTTCAGCAGGAATTTCCCGGCAAATTCCGCGCCGCCATGGGCGCCGAAGCCATCAAGGAACTGCTGAAGCTGGTTGATATCGAGGGACTGGCGGATGAGTTGCGCGAGAAGATGAAGACTGATCCGTCGCAACAGAAGCGGGTGAAGTACGCCAAACGGCTGAAGGTGCTGGACGCGTTTCGCAAGTCGGGGAACAAACCGGAATGGATGATTCTCGACGTGATCCCGGTGATCCCGCCCGAGCTGCGGCCCCTGGTGCCTCTCGATGGCGGCCGCTTTGCGACTTCCGATTTGAATGATCTCTATCGCCGCGTTATCAATCGCAACAACCGCCTCAAGAAGCTGATTGAGCTGCACGCGCCAGATGTGATCGTCCGCAACGAAAAGCGCATGTTGCAGGAAGCCGTGGACGCATTGTTTGACAATGGCCGGCGCGGCCGCGTGCTGCGCGGAGCCAACAATCGCCCGCTCAAGTCACTGTCGGACACGCTCAAAGGCAAGCAGGGACGCTTCCGCCAGAACCTGCTGGGAAAACGCGTCGACTACTCCGGGCGCTCGGTGATTGTCGTTGGGCCGGAGCAGAAGCTGCATCAATGCGGTTTGCCCAAGAAGATGGCGCTCGAGCTGTTCAAGCCCTTTATCTATCACCGCCTCGAACAGGCGGGCCACTGTACTACTATCAAGGCTGCGAAAGAAATGGTGGAACGTCAGGAATCCGTGGTCTGGGATATTCTTGAAGAAGTCATCAAGGACCACCCGGTGCTTCTGAACCGAGCTCCCACACTGCACCGGTTGGGCATCCAAGCTTTCGAGCCGGTGCTGGTCGAGGGCAAGGCCATCAAGATTCACCCCCTGGTTTGCACGGCGTTCAACGCTGACTTTGACGGCGACCAGATGGCCGTGCACATTCCGCTTTCACCGGAAGCCCAGATTGAGGCGTCGGTGCTGATGCTTTCGGCAAACAACATTCTTTCGCCGGCCAATGGTCAGCCACTCGCCGTCCCCACGCAGGACATTGTGCTGGGCTGTTACTACCTGACCAAGGACAAGCGCGGGGCCAAGGGCGATGGGCGCGCCTTTGCCAATTCGGACGAAGTCATTCTGGCGCTGGAGGCGGGCGAGGTCGAAACCCTGACCCCAATTCGCCTGCGCTACACCGGGCGCGTGATCGACCTGACCACGGCCTACGATGATCAGGACGTGCTGCACACGGAGCCCATCACCATCAAGAACCAGTTCATCAACACCACGGTGGGCCGGGTGATTTTCAACGACCATTTGCCGAAGGACATGCCCTACGTCAACGGCTTGCTCCGCAAGAAGGGCTTGGGCGCGCTGGTGAACTACTGCTACCTGCGCTTCGGCCTTGAAACGACGGTTCAGATGCTGGACAGCGTTAAGACGCTCGGCTTCCTTTACGCCACCAAGGCGGGAATCTCCATCGGCATCGACGACCTGGTCGTGCCGCAAAGCAAGGCAGCCCTGGTGAGTGCGGCGGAAAAGGAAGTTATCGAAGTTGAGAAGCAGTACCAGGAAGGCGCCATCACCCACGGTGAGCGTTACAACAAGGTGATCGCGATCTGGTCGAACGTTACGGACGATGTGGCCAACGAGATGTTCCAGACGATGGAGAAGCAAGACACCACCGGCCAGATGAATCCCATCTACATCATGGCGGACTCCGGCGCCCGCGGTTCGAAGCAACAAATTCGGCAGCTCTCCGGGATGCGCGGACTTATGGCGAAGCCCTCCGGGGAAATTATCGAAACCCCCATCACCGCGAACTTCCGCGAAGGCCTTAACGTGTTGCAGTACTTTATTTCGACGCACGGCGCGCGCAAAGGCTTGGCGGACACAGCACTCAAAACCGCGGACTCCGGCTACCTCACCCGCCGGCTGGTGGATGTGGCGCAGGATGTGATCATTTCTGAATTCGATTGCGGCACGCTGGACGGGATCTACGTTGAGCCGATCGTGGAAGCGGGAGAAGTTGTGGAACCGCTCCGCGACCGTATCGTGGGACGAGTTTCGCTCGAGCAGATCCGGGACTACGAAGGCAATGTGATTGTAGATGTCAACCAGGAGATTAACGAGGACTTGGCGGCAGCCATCCAGGCGGCCGGCATCGAGCGCGTGAAGATTCGCTCCGTGTTGACTTGCGAGTCGCGGCGCGGTGTTTGCGTGCGGTGCTATGGGCGCAACCTGGCCACGGGGCGGGTGGTGGAAATGGGCGAGGCGGTGGGAGTGATCGCCGCGCAGTCCATCGGCGAACCGGGCACGCAGCTCACCATGCGGACCTTCCACATCGGCGGTACGGCCAGCCGTATTTCTGAGCAGAGTACTTTGGAGGCAAAGAACAACGGCTTCCTGAAGTTCCACGCCATTCAGACCGTCATGAATCGCGAAGGCGCCCACGTGGTCATGAATCGTAATGGCGCGGTGGCCATCGTGGACGATAAAGGCCGCGAGCGTGAGCGCTACTCGGTAGTGTACGGTGCCCGCATCAAAGTGGCAGACGGCACCCCGGTAAAAATGGGCGATGTCGTTGTGGAGTGGGACCCTTATACGTTTTCGATTCTTACGGAAGTGGCCGGAACCGCACAATTCAAGGACCTTGAGGCCGGAATCACAGTGCAGGAACAGGTGGACGAAGTCACCGGCTTGTCGCAATGGGTGGTGAAGGAAGCGTCGGAGGAGAAGTATCAGCCGCAAATCGTCATCCGCAACGAAAAGAAGGGCACCAAGAAGTACTTAATGCCCTCGCGCGCCCACTTGATGGTGCAAGAGGGCGACGAAGTGAGCCCTGGCGATGTGCTGGCCAAGATCCCGCGTGAAACGACCAAGACCAAGGACATCACCGGTGGTCTGCCGCGCGTGGTGGAGCTCTTCGAAGCGCGCAAACCTCACGAGCCGGCAGTGATTACGGAAATCGACGGCATTATTCGTTACGCGGACGTCGTCAAGGGCCAGCGCAAAATTCTCGTGGTTCCCGATAAGGGTGAGACCAAGGAATACTTGCTCCCGCGCGGCGTGCACGTTTCCGTTCAGGAAGGTGAGCGTGTTAAGGCCGGTGAACCTCTCATGGACGGCCCGCGTAACCCCCACGATATTCTGGCGGTCCTGGGCGAGAAGGAACTTCAGAAGTATCTCGTAGATGAAATCCAGGAAGTTTACCGGTTGCAAGGCGTCAATATCAATGACAAGCACATCGAAGTCATCGCGCGCCAGATGATGCGTTGGGTGAAAGTGGAGGAAGTGGGGGACACGGAATTCCTGCTTGACGAGCAAGTGGACAAGTTCAAATTCCGCGAGGAGAACGACCGCGCCAAAGCTAAGAGCGGTAAGAGCGCCATCGGCCGGCCCCTGCTACTCGGAATCACCAAGGCATCGCTCGCTACCGATTCCTTCATCTCAGCCGCATCGTTCCAGGAGACAACGCGCGTCCTCACGGAAGCCTCTATCCGCGGCGCTGTGGATCACCTCCGCGGCTTGAAGGAGAACGTTATCATGGGCCGGCTGATCCCGGCCGGCACGGGTTTGGAATTCTACCGGAACTTCAAGCTGCTCGCCGAAGCCGAGCCGCCGCAGCCGGAAGTCACCACCCCGGCGGAAGTCGCCATTCCCGCTACCCCTGCTCCGGCGGTGGGAGCGGACCTGGCCGACGAGGACGAAGCCAGAACGTAGTAACAGCGCGATAAGAGCTGTCAGTGGCCAGTGGTCAGTTGTCAGTCGAAAGGCTGATGACCGACTGCTGGCCATTCTCGTTTTCAGGCGTTGCCAGCAAGAAACAAGCATTTCCTAACAGATTTCCTGCCCCATCTCTTCAGCCAACTTGGAACCCGCCGGCCTTTTCAAACGCGTCGGCCACCCGCAGCAGGCGCGCCTCGTCGAAATGGTTGGCGAGGATTTGCATGCCCACGGGGAGGCGCGGTTCGCTGTGGGTCTTGCCGCAGGGAACGGAGATTCCGGGTAGGCCGGCCAGGCTGGCGGTGACGGTGTAAATGTCGGCAAGGTACATCTGGAGAGGGTCGTCCACCCGTTCGCCAAGCTTGAAAGGTGGAAGGGGAGAGGTGGGGGTGACGATGACGTCGACTTCGTCAAATGCCTCGACGAAATCGCGGGTGATGAGCGTACGTACTTTCTGGGCTTTCAAATAGTAGGCATCATAATACCCGGAACTTAAAACATAAGTCCCCAGCATGATGCGGCGCTTCACTTCCTCTCCGAAACCAAGGTTGCGCGATTTCCGGTACATGTCCTGCAAATCGTCGTGCTGGGTGGATCGGAATCCATAGCGCACGCCATCGTAGCGGGCGAGATTCGAGCTGGCCTCGGCAGTGCAGATAATGTAATAGCACCCGATGGCATAATCGGTGTGCGGCAAGCTGATGGGGATGATATCGCATCCGAGCTTACTGAAAAGGTCAATGCCCTTTTGGATGTTTCCGGCGATTTCGGAATTTAATCCCTTAAGGTACTCCGTTGGAACTCCGACACGGATTCCCCGGATGTCGCCGCTCAACGCACTCACATAATCGTCGACGGGCAGCGCGGCGCAAGTGGAGTCCAGTGGGTCGCGTCCGGCGATGGTTTGCAGCACCAGGGCCACATCGCGCACGGAGCGTCCAAAAGGCCCAATGTGGTCGAGCGAGGAGGCGAACGCCACCAGACCGTAACGGGAAACCCTGCCGTAGGTTCCCATCATACCGACGACGTCGCAAAACGACGCGGGCTGCCGGATGGACCCTCCTGTGTCCGATCCCAGTGCGGCGGTCGCGAAATTTGCAGCAACCGCAGCGGCCGAGCCGCCGCTTGACCCCCCTGGTACGCGAGTCAAATCGCGAGGATTGTGGGTAGGGAAGAAACTGGAGTTTTCCGTCGAGGAACCCATGGCGAATTCATCGCAATTCGTCTTGCCGAGGACCACTGCCCCCGCGCCCTCCAGCCGTTCCACAGCCGTGGCGTCGTAAGGCGCAACGAAATTCTCCAGGATGTGCGAGGCGCACGTGGTGCGGGTCCCGCGTGTCAGGATGACGTCCTTAACGGCGACTGGGACGCCGGCCAAGGGCGCGAGCGCTCCACCGGCGGCAATGGCTTCGTCAACTTTCTTCGCCTGAGCGAGAGCGCGCTCGGGGCACAAGCTCAGGTAGGCCCGGACCTCTTTGTCCTTCTGCTCGATACGCGCCAAGTGAGCCTGAGCGATTTCAACAGCCGTGGCCTGGCGGGTCTTCAATACCTCGTGTATTTGGCTGATCGTTAGAGTCGTGAAGTCCATTATGCGTTCACTGCCTCTGCCATCTTCATTTTGGATTTTGGATTTGCGATTTTGGATTCAAGTGAGAGAGTGTGCAAGGATGACCCCCAATCCAAAATTCAAGATTCAAAATTCACGATTCAAGATGTTTTCATTCCTCCCGCTCGATGACTCGTGGCACTTTGAAGCTTCCCGCCCCCGATTCGGGAGCGTTCGCCAAGGCCTCGTCCTGGGAAAAGTACCGGCGCGGCTGGTCCGCCCGGAAGGAGGCATTTTGGGAACCTGGGTAGGTTACCTGCGACATGGGCTCGACTGCGGACGTGTCCAGCTCGTTCAACTTTTGCACGTACTGCAAAATTGATTCAATCTGGGGAAAGAATTTCTTCACTTCTTCCTCGGTAAGTTCCAGGTGCGCGAGTTCGGCCACGTAGCGAACATCCTTTTCTGTAAAAGTCATACGTTTAGCTTTCTCCGCGGGCGATTGAAATACTTGGCATACGAGCTTGCGAGGGCCAAAGCAATCGAAGGGTCAGGAATTGAAGTCGTGTCCATCGCCTGTTCCACCAAGGGCCGCGCGGGCGAGATAGTTCCGCGCGAAGGTCGTGGAGGAGAAAACAGGCTGTGCTGAGTCACCGTCTTGATTCGCAACTTTTTCACAATCGGTTGGCCCAGGAAGCTGTTAATCTTGGTGCGAATCTCCTCCGCCATGAACTTTAGCTGATTGCACCATGTTGCGCAGTCGGCATTGAGAGTCAACACGCCGGCCACAAAGCCGGAGGGCTGGGAATGTTCCGCAATGCTCCTGCCCGCGATGCGTGGCCAAAGCGGAACGAGGATTTCCAGCAGATGCGGTTCCTCGCGGCGGATTTGTTTTCGAAACAGAGAAGGTAAGATTTTTCCGATTTCATCCACGTTCGAGGTACCCCGTTGAAGCGCAGGCTCTTGATGTTTAAGTGATCTGTTAGTCTAGCACATTGCGCGCCAGCGAGGAAATGGCTTGAGACGGCCGGGTGGTAATTTTATAATCCCATCTGCATGAAGTTAATCCTCGCCTCCAATTCCCCCCGTCGAATCGAGTTGCTTCGCAACGCGGGCTTCGGTTTTGAGGTTATACCCTGCGGTGTCGATGAGGGCCTGCCGATTCCGGGAGAACCTCCGGAAGTTTACGCCCGGCGCGTCGCCCGCGCGAAGGCGTTGTGTGTGGCCGCCACATCCCCTTCCGGTGCCATCGTTTTGGGAGCGGATACCATCGTTACCATCAACGGTTTGATTCTGGGAAAGCCCAGCGGACCGTTCGATGCCACCCGGATGCTACGTCTGCTCTCCGGCCGGACGCACGAGGTGATTACTGCGATCTGCCTGGTTAGGGCGCAGGACCAAATTGAAGCGCTCAAACACGAAGCCACTTTTGTGACCTTTTGCGAGCTCAGCGAAGACGAGATTCGGGCTTACGTGGCCAGCCGCGAGCCCTTTGACAAAGCCGGCGCTTATGCCATTCAAGGGTTGGCCTCCAAGTTCGTCACCCACGTCTCCGGCTGCTATTTCAATGTGGTCGGTCTTCCGGTATCTTTGGTCTATGCGATTCTCAGGACGCTTGATGGGAGAAGTTAGAAGCTAGGAGTTAGAAGTTAAAATCAACGAAAGCCTACCTGCCGCTTTATTGTGAGTGCTGACTCCTGAGTTCTAGCTCCTAACTTCTAACATCTAACTTCTAACTCCTCCCTCAAAGAATAATTCGCTCGTCGCCTTGGCGGCGCGTCACGCGCTCACGATCCAGGTATTCGAGCAGCGGGATGGCGTATTTGCGAGAAAGTCCGGTGAGCTCCTTGAAGTCCGTTACCCCCAGGTGATTGTTCTGTGCCTTACGGCGCGCCAGGATTTCGCGGAGCTCGCGCAACGCCGACTGATGGAAAATCAAGTCCTCCGTTACTTTGTGCAGGATGTTATCCTTCAAGAGAATCCTCAGGAGTTTTTCGGCGCGGGCTCTGTCGAGGCGGAGGTTTGCCAGGACTTCCCGAGCGGTGGGAACGGCCAATCCTGCTTTTTCGAAGGCGGTGGCAATTTGATCGCGCGCGGCGATTTCCTCCGCGGAGAGTTGAATGGTACGGCCGCGCAAACGAACCATCTCACCTTGCGAGTCGATTTTTCCCTGCACGATCAGGGATTGCAGCAACGCGTTGAGCAGTGTGGGCGAGGGAATAGTACACACCGCTCGACCGGCGCCCAGCCTGGCACGCAGCTCCTCCTTGGGCAGCCCCGCCACCAGCGGATTGGCCGCATGAAACTTTTCGAGCTGCTCCAGGAGGAGTTTCGCCAATTGCGCGAAGTGCGCCGCGTGGACCAGCAGGCTGGGAGGTTGCCCAAGGAGCACCAGGCGCTTTTGGTTTTCGAGGGAACGTGCCACCTGGAGAACGTCCGAGGGTTTCCAGCCCGTGCGGGCGGCAAGAGCTGAGGGAGTAGCTTCACCTGCCCACATTGCCAGGAGTTCGAGCCGTGCTTCCGGCTCTCCGCTTTCCAGCACCCTCAGAGATTCGAGCGTTTCCGGATCGCCAGACCGGTGTTTGGGGGGAGCATTATCAAGGACGCCGCCACCGCCGATGGTGGTGACGGGCGAGAATTGCCGGATGATGAAACGGTCGCCGGGCACAAACAGGCCAGGCGCTGAAAGGCGAAGCTGCACGAAGCCGGTTGCTCCCGGTCTCATTTCTTTGCCTTCAAGCAGGACCGCCCGCCCCAGCGTCTCCGCGGTCCCGCAGTGGAAATGCACCTGCGCATGGTTTTTCAGTGGCCGGGCGCTCGGCAATAGGGTCAAGGTGCAATCCAGGGAGGTGGTGGGCTGGAACAGGCCGGGTGCAGCCAGCACCATGCCGCGCATAATCTGCCGGGCCTCAGTTCCCGCCAGGTTTAGCGCCGTCCGTTGGCCAGCGGTGGCGCGGTCGGCGGGGGTGTTGTAGACCTCGACGCCACGCACGCGCACGCGTTTTCCCAGCGGGAAGATTTCGACCTCGGCTTCCTTTTCCACCGTGCCGGTGATTAACGTCCCAGTGACGACCGCTCCAAACCCCTTCATTACAAAGGAGCGGTCGATGGGCAGTCGAAAGGGCAGATCGGCGGGTTTGGGAGGCGACTCCAGGCTCAGACGGCGCAGTTCGTTCTTAAGTTCATCCAACCCATCGCCGGTGCGTGCGCTCGTGGCCACCATCGGCGCCCCCTCCAGGAACGAACCGGCGACGAATTCCTGCACCTCCAGCCGCACCAAGTCCAGCACCTCGCGCTCCACCAAGTCCGACTTGGTGATGACAACCAGCCCGCGGCGAATTCCCAGGAGCTTGCAGATGTCGAAGTGCTCGCGCGTCTGAGGTTTGATGGACTCGTCGCCGGCGACGATTAACATGACAAGATCGATGCCGCCCACGCCGGCCAACATGTTCTTAACAAAGCGCTCATGGCCTGGAACGTCGATGAATCCGATACGCACATCTTCGCCCAAATCCAAATGAGCAAATCCGAGATCGATGGTGATGCCACGGCGCTTTTCTTCTTCCCAGCGGTCGGGGTCCGTGCCGGTGAGGGCCAGGATCAGCGCCGACTTCCCGTGGTCAATGTGGCCGGCGGTTCCAATGATGACGTGTCTCATAAGATTCGGGATACGGGATACGGGACACGGGATTTGCTCCCGACTCGCCGCGGGTTGCATATCGGTCCAATGCAACTCCCCAGTCCGTACCATCGCCTGTATTTCTAATGCGAGGCATCGGGTCCCGAGTCCCGTGACCCGTGTCCCGTATCCCGTGTACCGTTTCCGGGTTTTTCCGCTTCCGTCCCAAGCCAGACGCTCGAAAGCGTCCATTCGCCGTAGTTGTTTTCCAGGATGAAATCATAGTAGGCAATCGCCGTGGGGTCCTCGAAGGCCACCCGCGCAAGGGCTCGGTTCTTGTCGGGCGAAAAGATAACGTTGCGGACCTCAACTGAAACCAGCGGCCTCGGCGGCCTCGGTGGGCGTGCGGCGGGCGCTTTTCCAACGTTTTTATTGACGGCCGTGGCGGCGCCGGTTCCCCCCGCAGGCGGCGGCTCCAGCGCCGGGATGAAATATGTTCGCACCGCGGACTCGATCGAGCCGCCGGATTTCTTCCCTTCCGGCGTGGCCAGGTATTTCGAGCGCTCTTCAATGACCGCGCGGGCATTGTCCAGGTCGTCGCGAATGACGACGTCCTGGAGTTTTTTCTCCGAGGCAAGAATGCGGGGAATCAGACTCGTGTCGGTACGAACGGTAAGGGCAATCACCGCGGCCTCCGTCACGGTCCGGTCCGGCTCGTCGTCGGATTTGTTGATGACATCAAAGAGTATGTCGGTGGCTTGCGGGGAATTGAATTCGGCGAGAGCGCCATAGGTGAAGCGCCGCAAATTGAAGTCGCGGGGATCGGAAAGCAGTTGCCAGAGGATGGGTAGCGCCTGATTGCCCCCGATATAAGCCACCGCTTGCGCCGCGTATTCGGCCGTGCGATCGTCCTTCAGGGCCGCGGCGAGCTGCGGAATAATAGCGGGGCCCGCGGCGAACGTCGCCCGCAGCAACGCCAACTGTGCCTCCTCATTCGGCGAGCTGAGGATGCCATCGAGCAGTTCCGGACCCCAATCCCCTAGGAGCGGTTCGTCCTGATCGGTGTCCGCAACTGGAGGTGCTGGACTCGGCGCCGGTTCCTTTTGTGGCTTCAGGGGCGGCTGCTGGGAAAACCCGGGAACTCCAGGCAAGAGACAGAGACCTGCCCAAAGACACAGCGCTGCGGCATACGACTTGATAGCAAACTTCTTCATCATGAGTATACGGGGCGTCCCGCGCCCAATGACTTCCACTATATTCTTCATAGGAATTTCCGTCTTGGGTTGGATGCGAAAGCTTCACCACAAGTTGGAGTGGCACCATCCGGCGCGTTCTACACCGCCGCAAATTGCCCAACCCCCTTCCGGACTCACACGCTGCGGTGGCCGTCGAGTAGCGGAGGAAGTTCGCGCATATCGCCAATGACCAGGTCCGGGGGAACCGTTTGCAGCGTATGCGCCCCAAATCCGTAGGTGACACCGCAGGTCCACACGCCGGCGTTCCGCCCGGTGAGCACGTCGATATCAGAATCGCCGACCATCAGAGTTTCGCGGGCGGAAATCTGAAGATCTTCCATCAATTTGTGCAAGCCGATGGGATCGGGTTTTTTTTGCGGAAAGCTATTGCCCCCATAGATATAGGCGAAGTAGGGCGCGAACCCCAGCCGGGTCAGCATCTCGCGGCTGAAATGGACAGGTTTGTTCGTCAACACCGCCATTTTGTGGCCACCGAGAGTCTCGAGCGCCTCGGCCACCCCCGGATAGGGAGCCGTATGATCGAGCATATGGTCGCGGTAGTAAGCCAGAAAGAATGCCAATCCTTTTTCGACATTCTCGCTGGTGGCATGTGCTCCCAGCGAGCGACGGACCAAAAGCGTGACGCCGTGGCCGACGTAAGAGGCAATCAAATCCAGCGGCAAATGGGCCAGTCCCATCTCTGCTCGCATCGCGTTGACGCTCAAAGCCAGATCCTGCTTGCTATCCACCAGGGTGCCGTCAAGGTCAAAGACCAACAGCCGAACTTGTTTCCAATTTGCCGTCACGGGGTTGTCCATATTTAAACGGGGGGTTTTGGCTCGGAGCCGGGCTCAAGCGCTCGCAAAACCAATGCCGCCTGTTCTGCTGGAATGGGATTGAAATAGAATCCCTCGGTACCCAGGAAGCGCCGCCGCCCCTCGACGTCGGGTTGAATTTCAATGTGCCAGTGATAATCATCCCGCACCGTGTCCCACCACTCTCTGGCGGGTTTCCACGCCTGCAAATTCGGCTCGGTGTGGACGACCAGGTGGAGGGATGGCGAGACCCTTTCTACGCGCTGCAAGCAGGACTTGAGAAATGGGGCGAGCGCCGCCGCTCTTCCCGGTTCCGTCAAATCGTTCTCGAACGAAGAGGAGTGGCGGACCGGCACCACCCAGAGCTCGTAGGACCAGCGCGAGCCAAAGGGACAGAAGGCTACGAAATCCTCGGTCTGATCCACGAGTCGTTTTTCATTTCGCAACTCCTGCTGCAACGCGTCGCAATAGACGCACCGCTCGCGCTTGAAGTAATGCGCACGGCTCCAGCGAAATTCAATTTCCAGCAGTTGCGGCAAGACCGGGGTTCCCAGCACCTGCGAATATGCGTGCCCTTCCCGGGTCGGAGATGGCAGGTGCTGATCCTTGAAAAGCGAGACGTAACGGAGCCGACGGTCCTGCTTGAGATCAAGGATGCGGTCACGGAAAAGCTCCAGCACGTGGGCAAAGTCCCGTTCGGGAAGTTGTGCCAGCGTCAGACCGTGCACCGGAGTCTCGACCACAATTTCATGTGCGCCCACGGTGTTCATAACGTCGAACATGCCCTCGGCCCGGCGGTCCGCCCCGCCTTCCACGCGGAACAGCGGGGCGCGATCGTGAAATACCCGCGCCATCCACGTGTCGGCGGAGTCACGGTATTCGCGAATGGCGCGAGGCGTCATGTGCTCGTTTCCGGGGCAAAAGGGGCAGGCCCCGCCCTCATCGTGAACGTCCGGCATAACCGGGCGCTTGCCCGTAACTACCCAGCGCCGGGTAAAGGGGTCCAAACGCAGTTCAGCCATGTGCGCAGCCTTTCGAAAAAGATTGTGTGCTCAGCGCTATGGCAGGCGCGGCGAGCAATCGGGGACAGCGACGGCTGTAAGTTCCTAACCTTTCATTCTAGCTTGGATTGGCCACTACGTCATGGGGGATGAAATGGTTGAGTCTGACGTAGAGGCGGCTTTACGCCGCCATATGGCGAGGTAAACTCGCCGTACCCAAGAGTCGCGATTGAGCGATGGTAGGGTGTTCCTGAGATGGTGGAAAGATCGTTTGCCGCGAGCCGTGGTTAATCCGGGTGAGGTCGCGACTCCATTGCGGTCAAGATTCAGGGGTCCAGGGGTCCT
>JBEKLF010000135.1:0-22563 GCA_050010335.1 Terriglobia bacterium | reverse complement strand
GGCGGGGTCGTAGCTCATAAAGCGGATGCCAAAGTGCGTATCGGTGCGGTCGAGGGCGCGGTCGCCGTCGTAAACTGTACTAAAGAGATGGTAGAGGTAGGGAGAGTCCGGCGACCAGAGGTGAGGGTTCGCGAGCGGCGCGGTGCTTTGCTCGATCTCCGCGTGGCCCTGGGCGGCCGCGGTGGTGTGGCCTTTGAGCGCCGTCACCACTTGACCCTGGGCGTCGGTCACGACTGTTTCGACACGCAAGTCACAGGATGAGTCCGAGCTGTTATCGACCCGAGTGCGGACTTGCACGAGTACGCCCTTGCCGGTCTGCTCGGTCGTGATGCGAACGCCGCCCGCGGGAATATGGACGGGGTCGGTGACCGTGAGCAGGACGCTGCGGTAGATGCCACCATAATCCGCGACATTGGTTTCGTTGGTGGGAGCGATGAAGGGGCTGAGCACGTCATTCACGCGGACCGCAAGCAGGTTGGCCGCCCCACACTCGAGGGCATCGGTAATATCGAACTGAAAGGTGGTGTAACCGCCGATGTGCTGCCCGACGTGGTGGCCGTTTACCCAGACGTCGGTAATCTCGAAAACCCCGTTGAATCCGAGCCACACGCGGCGGCCGCGCCACTCGGCAGGAATTTCCAGCTTCCGGCGGTACCACCCGAGCCCGTGGAAATGGTCTGTGGTGGTGAAGGGGTTTTCCGCCGTGGCGTCCCAGGTATGGGGGAGGTGAACCGTGTCCCAAGCGGCGTCCTCGTACTGGGGCTTTTCGGCGCCCACAAATTCTGCTTCGACCGCACTGCCGGGGGCAACCTGGCGCTTGAATCGCCAATCCCCGTTGAGGCGAGCGGAAACGCGCAGGTTCCCCACGGCCTCGCCTTCTTCCCGGCCTGCAGCCGATTCCCTCGCGTGCGCAATCAGACCCGGTAGGCGGTCCGCGGCGACGGTGCCGATCACAGATGTTCCGATGAACTGCCGTCGTGACATCCCTTTATTAGCCATTTATGCTAAATCCTCCCTATGTATTGAGTGTCCCTTCCCGGAGTCCTATTGCCTCTTTCTTCTGGAACGCGATCGGAGTGGCCATGCTCGGCCGATTCTACACCGAAAGGCATTCCGGCCTATCGTGAAAAGGAAGTGGAAATCTATTAAGCACGGGGGATTCTCATTACTCACACAGACCATGCCACATGGCGCACCGCGCTTCGCTGGGCCCTTGCCGCAGAAAGATCTCTTACCTCGCGCAGTCTTTGCTCACCTCGGGCTGAACATTTGTGGAAAAGAGAAATGATCCCCGTCAAATCGAGTTTCCTTGTGCTGGGCGGATCCTAGGCGTGGCAAATGGGAAAGGTTTTTTCTATCGGACTCCGTGCTGTTAATGTTTTTTGTCTTGCACTGGGAAATTTGCACGTTCGCACCTCCGACTAACTAGCGAAACTCCAGGATGGCGGTTTCGCCCGCGGGAAGGATCACTCCACGTCCGCCCAGAACGCTCTCGGCCCGCCTTGAGCTTGCCCAGCGATTTGCCGTTGAGGAACAACTCAACCTCGTCGCAAGCCGACTAAACACGAACCATGCGGGGCTGTTCTTCTTTCCCGGGCCATTAGACCCCCCACACTTATCTTGAATGGTCCTCGACGGACTCCCCCTCGCGCTTAGAGACTAGCTGGAGGGACGTCAATCGTGGTTCCACCACCACCACCGTGGCCGCCGGATGGGCGCCGATGGCAACGGTGTGTTTGCCCGGTTCCGCGAACTGCACATACAGCCAGAGTAGCCGTTTGCCTTCACCGGGCGCTAGGGCGATCCGCTGATAGCCCGAACAGTCACCCGCCCGAGTATAGGAACTGCTGGTCCTTCAGGATGCTTTTACCAGAGGCTGCCGCATTCTTCACTGTCACACTGACTTGGAATTCGCGGTTGACCTCAACCTTGCTTGGATCCCTGAAGGCGAGGTATCCAATCTTCGGAGTCACCACCCTATTCGGTGAGGCGAGCGTCACTTCTTTGGGCTTCACGTTCCCGCCGTCAATCAGCAGGTAGGGTTCCTTTCCGACGAGCAGCTTTGAGCGGTAGTTTACTGCCGCACGAATACATCAGCAGGCTAACTCATTGATTTATCGAGAGAAGCACCGTGAACGCGACGTATTGCCCAACTCGGTGGACAGGACGCATGGGCCGTGGGTCAAGCCTTGCCTCATCTACGGGCCACCAGGCAGATTCCACCGCTTCACAGTAAACTACCGCTAGAGAGGGCGGTCGAGACGGTGGCATCTTTCGATCCCCCCTACGCACCTCCACGCTACCCTACCCACGCCGTCGCCTTACCTAGAAGCTATTTCAAAACCCTCCACAAGACGATCATGAAGCAGGCGATATGAAAGAAGGCTTGATAAATCGTCAGGGAGCGGTCGTAGCGCACCACCAAGCGGCGGAAGTTGCCGAGCCAAGCGAAGGTGCGCTCCACGGTCCACCGTGATTTATAGCGACGCAGCGCCCGACCGTCTTGGGTCGGGGGTTTCCGTCGGTTCTTACGATGCGGGGCGATCAACTCGATGTCGCGCTGGGCTAGTTGCCGGCGCAACGGATCGCTATCGTAGCCGCGGTCGCCGATGAGCCGCTCGGGGTTTTTGCCGGGGACGCCCAGCCTGATGCCGCCGCCCTACCCGGATCGTCGCCAGCGTCGCCTCGACGAGATTGACCTCCGACGGGGAGGCAGAGTGAAGGTAGTTTCCCAAAGGAAGACCCTGGCCGTCGACCACCACCATCCACTTCGTCCCCTTGCCCCGCTTGGTTTTGCCGACTCCCGCGCCCCCTTTTTGGCGAGAGCGAAACTGCTGTCCAGAAACGCTTCGCTCCACTGCAACTGCTGGCGTTCATTCAACTCGGCCAGAAACGCCCGCCAGATCGTCAGCCAAACCCCTTGCCCCTCCCCGTCCCGCAGCCGCCGCCAGCAGGTCGACGGGGAGGGAAACTCCTCCGGCAAATCCTGCCAGCGCGCCCCGCTCCGCAGGATCCACAAGATCCCCTCCAGCACAGGGCGGTCGCCGGTGGGAGGGCGTCCACCTCGCGGGCGCGGGGGACGTCGGGGTAGCAAGGGTTGGATCTTTTCCCATTGGGCCTCGGTCAACGGCCGACCCAATCGCGCCATTCGTCCTCCTCCTGACGCTAGTCATAGCGATGATCCGCTCCTACAAAAACAACTACTGCAAATTCACCCTGTTGTACAGGGTTTTGAAATGGGCTCTAGCATTTCCGAAAGGATACGATAGAAAACGAAGAATAAAATAGTTGACAAAGCAACATAAAAGGAATATAAGCTCGCTCGGAGAGATTGTGATCAAGAAGAACGGGGGCTATGGTTTCCCTAAGGTCTGGCAAGTACGTCCCCAGGAAGCCACCGAGCACAGACCAGCGCCTAGCGATGAACCTGATCAAAGGAGGTACTTTATCATGAGAAAGGTGGCTGTTCGTTTTTGGAGGCCGATAGCACCGTTGCTCATCGTCGCATTTTCGCTAACGTTGACAACTTTCTTACAAGCCCAGGTGACCGGAACTCTTAGCGGCTACATCACGGATCCGACTGGCGCCGCGGTTCCCAAGGCTTCAGTAACTGCCACATTGGTGCAACAGAACGTTACCCGCACCGTGGAATCGAACGCTGAAGGATTCTACAATTTCGCAGCCTTGGCGCCCGGGGTTTACACATTGACTGCGGAAAAGGCAGGCTTCGAAAGACTGGCCAGGACCGGGGTCACCCTTACCGTTAACCAGAACGTGCGAGTGGACATGAACCTGAACCTGGGCGCGCTGACTCAAGAAGTAACCGTAAACGCAGAAGCTACCCTGGTGGACACACGGTCGCCCACCGTGTCGGGGTTGGTGGATGACAGTCGGATTGTGGACCTCCCTCTTAACGGTCGCAATATTGTGAGCTTGTCGGAGATATTGCCAGGGGTGCTCAATGTCTCTGCGCCCCAATCACTCTATGATGCGCGCGGCGGTCCAACCATGAACGTCAATGGCGGCGAGTTTGACATGAACAATTTCATGTTTGATGGCGCTTACTTCGCCAACCCGTCACGGAACACCGGCATGAACTATCCTCCCCCTGACGCCATCCAGGAGTTTCGCATTGAGACCTCCAACTTCTCGGCGGAATACGGACACAACATCGGATCTCAGGTCAGCGTGGTCTCAAAGGCAGGGACGAACAGCTTTCATGGATCTGCCTGGGAGTTCTTGCGTAATGACGCGCTCAATGCCCGGAATTTCTTTTCTTCCACGGTTCCGGGAGAAAAGCAAAACCAGTTCGGCGCGGCAGCCGGCGGGCCGATCCGCAAAGACAAGCTCTTCTTTTTCGGCTCCTATCAAAGCTTGCGCGATCACCCGCAAGCCGTGGGCAACGTAGTGGCCCTCCCTTCCAGCAGCGAGCGGAGTGGCGACTTCACGGATCTCCTGCCTGGGACAGTTTTGACCGATCCCGTGAGCCCACTCACGAATCAGCCTTTTGTCGATTCTAGCGGGGCAAGTTGCGTCAGTAATAACATCATCAATCCAAACTGCATCAGCCCGGTGGCGACAAATCTCCTCAAATACGTTCCTCAGTCTTCTACGGGCAGCGTTGTGAGCTTGGGAGCAAGTCCTGTTACGGACGATATGTACCTTGGCCGGGTTGACTGGAACAAATCTTCCAAGCATTCCCTATTTGCTCACTTCTACGTAGACCATAACAGTCTTCCCATTACTCCCTTTCAAGGAAACGCAAACTTAGCGTACGATACGACCGGCTATATCGATGGAGCTGCTGTGGCAGAGACCGATATGGCCACGCTGGACGACAACTACTCGATCGGTCCCAATCTTATTAACCAAGCCGTCGTCTCCTATTTGCGCACGACTTCAAATGAGTACAATACCAACACCATCGCTCTCAGCCAACTGGGAATCAATATGCCCCAATACCTTGCCGGCGGAGCGGTCGATGTGGGCGTAGCGGGGTCTTTTGACCTCGGTTCGGGGTACGATACGCGCTTCATCAACAATAACTACCAATTCCGCGATACGCTAAACTGGATGAAGGGCCGACACAGTTTTAAGTTCGGTGGCGAGGTGATCCGTTTCCATTTCATCCAGAGGTGGATTGGTTCCCCTGATTTCTCGTTCAACGGATCGCGCTCCGGAGATCCGTTCGCGGACTTCATGCTCGGGGCGTACGGATCCTTGGGCCTGCAATTTGGCGTCGTTCAGAACGACGATGTTCAGACTAGCCCGAGCCTCTTCTTCCAAGATGAATTCAAGGTAAAGCCGCACTTGACCCTTACCTATGGCATTCGCTACGAGCCCATGTTGCCATGGTACGATAATCACAACATGCTCGAAGCACTGAAGTTCGGAGTCCAGTCCACCCTGCAGCCCAATGCCCCACCCGGAATCCTTTTTCCTGGCGATCCAGGCGTCACGTCGAGCTTAATACCTGCCGACCTGAACAATTTTGCTCCGCGGCTGGGCTTCGCCTGGGACGTTTTCGGCAACGGGAAGACGAGTGTCCGGGGAGGCTACGGTATATTCTATGACTCCATCAAGGCAGATGCTCTTTCGCAGCAGAACGCACCGTTTGCCGGAACGACTGAGGCCTATAACGGCCTCATTTCCGATCCTTTTAACTCCGTGGGGCAGGTCACTCCACCCGTAGTCCCCTCTGGCCAATTTGACTGCACTCACATTACTCAGTATCCGGGCCTGAATTGTCCTCTGTTTCCCTTGCCCATACTTGGCTACTGGATGGATGGTGGCCTGCGGACTCCCTACGTGCAATCCTGGAACCTGACGATCGAGCGTCAGCTGACGCCGAATATCATGCTGCAAGCCAGCTATGTGGGCAAAATCGGGACCAAGATTGAAGGATGGCGCGATTTCAACCCTGCGCAGTTCATCAACGATCCGGTGACCGGGGCTCCGCCATCTCTGAGCAACGTCGACGATCGCGTGGCCTACGAGCCGGGAATTCTGTCACCGGGCAGCGTTATAGATGGGAATGACAACCGCAGTTGGTATCACAGCTTGCAGGTGCAAGTAACGAAACGGATGAGCCGAGGTTTCTCGGTGACCGGGTCATACAGTCTAGCCAAGTCTATTGACTTGGAATCTTACAACATTTACCAGGCCGTTTATGCCGATCCCTTTAATCTTCACAACGACCGAGGCCGGTCTGACTGGGATCGTCGCCACGCCGCCGTGGCCTCGTGGGTTTGGACCCTGCCGCTGAAGTTTAGTAAGCCATGGAAGAACACCCTTGTGGGCGGCTGGAGCATCACTGGAATCACGACGGCTCAAAGCGGCGCGCCCTTGACAGTCGAGGAGGGCGAAGATATCGCCATGGTCGGAACCACCGCAGGGAGCTCCGGATTCCAGTATGCCCAGCGGACCGGTGCTTCGGTGACCCTGAGTCATCCTAACCGGGCCGCGATGGTGGCGCAGTTCTTCAACACCGATGCTTTTGTCCCGACCAACCTCGTAGCCCCAGGAACAATCGGCAACTCAGGACGGAACACCATCAGCGGTCCGGCACTAAGCAACACTGACTTCTCCATATTCAAAGACTTCGCCTTCAAGGAACGGTACAAGGTGCAATTCCGGTCGGAGTTCTTTAACGTCTTTAACCAGGTGAACTTTAACAATCCAGATAATACGGTTGATGCCGGCCCGGGTGTCTTTGGCGCAATTCTTGGCGCTAACTCCGGACGAGAGATCCAATTCGCCCTGAAGTTTCTCTGGTAAGGGGGCTCTGTCCGGGTGCACTCTAAATCCGCAGGAGGCTGCCGGCAGGGAATGTGCCAGGGCGAGGAGACTCAGCCATTTCCCTTCTCCTCGCCCTGGCCTAAGCCCGTCTGAGTATTTGTAACTCGAGTGGAAGTGTCCCCCCTCACCGCCACAGGTCACAAGATGCTGCCTCATTTGAAAGGACCTGGGACGCTCCGCTTTCCTGGCCTGCCTGTTGGGGTCACATGCCACAGGGTGCTTGCTAACAAACTGTCCGCACCTTTTCGCTAGGCACCCGGCGGACAACGGTATGGTACGTGGAAAGGGATGAAACCATCTCGGGCACAAATACAGGTTCGCGATCATGTTTCAGCCGCCTAGTCATGGAGCGATGAGGTCCCAGGCTTCGATATGGGCTTTTACGTGGCTGCTCGGGGGATTGGTGGCGTTGCACGCGCAGAGCCCTGTCGAGCAAGCCCGCCAACATTTTGACGCGGGGACCGACGCCTACAGAGCACACGATCTGGACAAAGCCGAAGAAGAGTTCCGCGCGGCGCTCAAGATCCGCGTCGAGTACCTCGAAGCTCAGGAGAATCTCGCCATTACTCTGGCGCGTAAAGGCAAGTTCGATCTTGCGATTGAGGAGATCAAGAAAGTTCTTTACGCTGATCCTCGGTCGGCTGAGGCTTACGTCGACTTGGGTCTGATTCAATTTCTAAAGGGCGATCAGGACTCAGCGCTCAACGAATTCCGTAAGGCCATCAGCCTTGATCCCAAATACCCCGACGCTTATCTCCAATTGGGATTGGCCTTGCGTCAAAAAGGCGATCTTGACGGAGCGATTTCGACTTTTGCCGCCGGAGCACGCACGGCCCCCAATAACGCGAAGCTACACTACGAGCTCGGGTTCACTTTGAGCCGCAAGGGTGAGTTTCCCCAGGGGCTCGAGGAATTGCAACGTGGTCTTACTCTGGAGCCCAACGACGTGGACGCCCGATACATTCTGGGGCAAACTCTCCAACGACTGGGGAGGGAGAAAGAAGCCCAAGCGGCGTTTGCAGAGGTCCAGCGCCTGCACCAAGTCGAGGGGGATAAGGCCGAAGCAAGAACCCAACGCGACCTCGGGCGTCAGCAGCTTGCGCGCGGTGACCTTGCGTCAGCGCGGAATTACTTCGAGACCGCAATCCGCAAAAACCCGGACTTCGCCGAAGCCCACAAAGACTTGGGTGATGTGTTCGTGAAACAGGATGAACTGGACATGGCGGAACAGGAGTTTCGAGCCGCGCTCAAGATTGGTCCTCAATACATCGAGGCACGCCAGAACCTTGGGGTCACTCTGGCACGCGAAGGCAAGTTGGACGATGGTATCGAAGAGTTCAGGAGAGTCATTGCGGCTCGCCCTCTTTCCCCGGAAGCCCACAATGATTTGGGCTTGGCCTTGTTGAGGAAGCAGGACCGTCCGGAGGCCCTCGGGCAATTCCGGAAAGCGGTAGAGATCGATCCTGACTACGCCGAGGCGCGCAACAATCTGGGCTTGCTCCTGGAAGAGCAGGGCGATGTGGAGGGAGCAATGGCGGAATATGGCTCGGCAGTGCAATCCCATCCCGACTATGCCGACGGCCACAATAACCTGGGACATCTGCTCGCCAGCCAGGGCGCGTTGGATGCGGCCGTCGCTGAATACCGGGCTGCACTTCGTCTCCGCCCCGACTTTGCCCAGGCACACACCAACCTTGGGCTCGCGTTGTGGAAAGAACACGACCTGGAGGGGGCCGAAGGAGAGTTTCGTGCAGCCTCGAAGTTGGGAAACGTGGACGCGCACTTGGGCCTGGGAGCTCTCCTTGATGAAAAAGGCCAGCTCGACACTGCAATCGCTGAGTACAGAAAGGTGGTCGAGGCTGATCCGAAAAATGCCGAAGCGCATTACCTCATCGGGCAGACACTGCTCCAAAAACGCGAGCCGGAGGCAGCCATCACCGAGCTGCGACAAGCCTTGGTCCTTGAACCAACACTCGGCGAGGGATACATAGCCGTGGGCACCGCCCAGCGGGAAGAAGGCGATCTTGAGGGTGCGGTTTCGGCGCTTCATTCCGCCCTGCGCCTGGACCCCCAAAGCCCTGAGGCCCATTACCAGCTCGGGTTTGCACTTCGCCGAAAGGGTGACCTCAGCGGAGCTCTGGGGGAACTCCGGCGTGCCATCTCCCTAAAACCCAACTATGTGGAAGCCCGGTACCTTCTGGGGCAGACGCTCCAGCAACTGGGAAAGCCCCAGGAGGCGCAAGCCGTCTTTGCAGAGGTCGACCGTTTACAACGAGTTGATGCGGATGTTGCAGAAGCAACCGTACAGTACAACCTCGGCCTTGGGGACATTCAAAAAAGGGATCTCGCCGCTGCACGCGACGCGTTTCAGGCGGCCTTGCGCCATAAAGAGGATTTTCCCGAAGCTCACACGAATCTGGGTGGTGTCCTCCTCGAGCTTGGCGACGTCGATAGCGCCATCGGACATTTTTGGGCGGCGATCGACTTAAGACCTGATGATGCCCGCGCCTACTACAATCTGAGTTTGGCATTCAAAAAGAAGGGGGATCCCGCGGCTGCGCAGGAGGCGCGAAAAAAGGCCCTTGAGCTTGATCCCCGCCTGGCTCCCTCTGCGCCCGCCGGTCGTCCTTGAAGATACAACGCCCTCAAGGGCAGAATGCCCTTATCTCGGAGGCTGTGTCGCGCCAACTGGGGAGGTGGAGTCCGCAACCCTCACGTCAGGAACGGAATTCGGTCCCAGCCTGTTCGCGTCATGTCTTTCCCGGGACCCAGTCATCGGCGGCGCTCATGGAGCGCCGCTAAACTAGCAAAGCCAGACACACGGAGGAGAAACATGCGTCCACAGAAAAGAACGGTCCGCGTTATCGGATTCGGTGTGCTATTGGCTTCATGGATAGCTGCGACGGTCGGCCTCCAGGCCCAGACTTCAGACAGCGGTCATGCCTCGCGGCCTAAGGTGAGAGACACGTCCCTCCAGGAGCTGCGAGTACGCACCTCACTGAATTCGGGGTGGTTGTTCAAACGACAGGCATCGCCAGGCCCCGCTGACGAGGCTAAATTCTTAAGAGCCGAGCAGCCCGGTTACGACGACAGCTCGTGGGAGAAGATCTCCCTGCCCCACACCTGGGACGCCACGGCGGACAACCCTTTTCCGTCCACCCGCCACTTTCGAGGCATAGGCTGGTACCATTGTAGGTTGGACCTCCGGCCCGAGTGGCGCGGACGACGCATGGCCCTGGATTTCAAGGGTGTCTTTCAAATCGCCGATGTGTGGGTGAACGGCAAAGTTGCGGGCCGACATGTCGGGGGCTTCACCGGATTTCAGTTCGATATCACGGACCTTCTTAATTGGGAAGGGCCCAATATTCTCGCGGTCAAGGCAGACGATACGCTCGACCCGGAAATCGCTCCTGCCAACGAAACCAACGTGGTCGATTACGGCGGGATTTATCGCAGCGTGTCGCTTCTGGTTACAAACCCGCTTCACATTGCGCCCAATGGCACTTGGGTTACGACCGAACAAGCCGGAGACACCGCTGTCGTCCGGATTCGCTCCTGGATCCATAACAGCAACGCGTCACCCGCCAATGCTCATCTGGAAACGAAGATCCTCGACGCCTCCAACCAAGTCGTCGCCAGCCTCGAAGGGAGCGCCACGGTTGCCCCGGGTGAAGACAAAGAGTTCGATCAGAAAACACAACCCGTCTCGAACGCTCACCTCTGGTGGCCAGAAACACCTTATCTCTATCGAGTGGAGAGCACGGTTTCAGATGACCATCGCGTTACTGACCGCTTTTTGACTCCGTTTGGAATCCGTTTCATGGGCTATGACCCGGCGGCGGGATTCACACTGAACGGCAAGCCTATCAATTTGCATGGGGTCGATCGGCGACAGGACTACGGATTTCTGGGTGATGCGGTGCCCGAGGTCGTCGGAGCCAGGGATGTTCGGATCATGAAAGAAATGGGTGTGAATTTCCTCCGCACATCTCACTATCCCCAAGACCCCGCCGTGCTGGAGGCCTGCGATCAGCTCGGTATCCTGGTGTGGGAGGAGATCCCAAACATCAAGATTTTCATTTATCCCGCCGCAGGCGACAGCCATACTGGCGAGCTTTACACCCAACGCTTCCCGCGGGCATTCATGCAAAACCTCAAGCAACAGTTACGGGAGATGGTGGAACGCGACCGCAACCATCCCGCGATCGTCATCTGGGGCCTGGCCGACGACCTGAGTGGATACCACTTCCCCGAAGATTTCGCCGAACTCTCGAACGCTGCTCATGCTCTCGACCCCACCCGTTGGACCGCCGGTCGCGCTCCGCATGTCACCGACATTATTGATGCTACCACCTCCACCGCCGTCGACTTGCTGCGCGAACATCAGGAGCACCCAGAACGAAAGTATATATGGAACGAATGGGGAGCCTTCGCATCCCAGCGAGGGCTGGAAGGCGCTTCGGTCGTCATCGAGGGAGAGAGCGTTTCGATGGCGGATAGCGAGGCTGCGCAGCTCCTCGAAGGGTACTTAATGCAGTGGAATGCCTTGCCCTGGCTGGGGACGGCGAAGTGGTGCATGTTCGATACCGGTGAGGTCAATGCGACCCAAACGCGGACGATCTGGGTCGGGCCAAGACCCGATGGAAAAGTCACCTTCCGCTGGCCATTTAACGACTACCTGGGCGTTTCGGATATGTGGCGTCTCCCTAAGGACGGATTCTACTTCTTGCAGAGCCAGTGGACCGAGAAGCCCATGGTGCACATCGTAGGTCACTGGACATGGCCGGGCCAGGAAGGACAAAGACGTCAAGTGCGAGTCTATAGCAACTGCGATAGGGTGGAACTCTTGCTGAATGGCCGAAGCCTCGGGGTGCACATGTCGGCGAGTAATGAGCAGGTCTGGCAGGATTTTCGCCGGTTGATTGACCGTCAAAGAACCCTCCGGGATCAGCAGGATGACTACAGCGAAGTCCCCTTTGGCGGTGCGACTTTGCGCCACCCGCCGTTCGTCTGGGACAAAATCCCTTACGAAAGCGGCGGCTTGGTGGCGATCGGCCACAAAGGTGAAGATACGGTACAGGAGGAAGTGCGGACGGCTGGCTTGCCCACAAGAATTGTTCTGAAGTCCGAGAAATCCACCCTCGCGATTGATCGTGAAGATGTAAGCTTTCTGGAGGCCGAAGTGGTGGATTCGAACGGGACGATTTTGCCGGACGGGCACCCATGGATTCGCTTCACCGTGGAGGGGCCCGGACGCTTGCTCGGCGGCACCACAGAAATTGACGCGATTTCCGGCGTGGCTGCAATCAACGTGCAGACGGTGGGCCAGCCGGGTGAGGTTGTAGTCACTGCTGCCGCCGACGGATTGGAGCCTGGCTCAGTTCGAATTCAAGCTGCGGAGGAATAGCGAGAATTCGGCGCGGCCTCACTGGATATGAAGCCCTTCGCGGACGTGGAATAGCCGCATACAAACGAATCGAAAATGCGCCACTTCTTGAGGGCGAGACTCTTAACTAAAAGCAAGAGCTGAAGGTTAAGAATCGAGTGATGGCCCGGTCGAAATAGGTTATCGGTAGACCGTGGCGTTCCGCGAATATTCCATCTCGTCGCGTTTGCCCTTAGCGACCGCTCGCACTTCAACACGCCCCAAGGCGAGCCCGGGGCAGTAAGCACTGATCCTCGCTCGTCCCACGCGCGAAGTTGCACGCATGGCGATGCGCGTCATGCCGGCCACGGCCTCCCACTCGAAGCCCGTGGCGTGCCCCGCCCAGGTTTGCGGCAACAGCTCACCCGGGCCGTAACAGTTGAACGCGATGGCGTTGCAAGCGCTCGGAACCACCGTGCCATCCTTATCCACGACCCTCGCTGTGATATAGGCCAGACTCTCGCGGTCGCCGGAATTAACCTGCGGTACGTCCGACTCCAGAACGATGCGGGCCGGCGGGCCAGCGGTTTTGCGCTCATCGGTAAGAGGCTCCCCTAGAAAATACGCAACCGCCTTCAGTGTTCCGGGCTGGTAGGGCACGACCCACACTCGGGGTGGGTGAAGAAGGCCCGGGGCTTCCCCTCCCTTCTTTACGCCCAACGATTTCTCGTTGAGAAAGAGCTCCACCTCCGCGGCATTGCTGTACACCTTCACTGATTTACTCTTGCCTTCGTCTCCAGGCCATGTCCAATGACCGCAGATGCGGAGCGTGGGTTTGGAACTCCACTGGCTCCGATAGAAGTAGAAGACGTCTTTGGGTATCCTCCAGGCGTCGGCCATGCCGAATGTCACCAGATGCGGAATCACCGGATCGTATTCCTCGCCGTCGTAGTCAAACTGATGCCATAGAGTGCTTCCGGCGATCCACGGACGAGGATTGAGCTGACTTAAGAATTCCTCATGCAGCACGCAGCCCAAGTCTTCGCTCTCCGGCCCCATTCCATAAATGCCCCGCCCAATACCCGCGACGGTGTATTCCTCGATCATGTACTTCCGTTCGGGATGCAGCCGGTGGTCCCGGTCGTCGTCTTCCCATGTGGAGTACAGTCCCACGACGTCAAGCATCTCCTTGATGGCTTCGACGCGTGGATCGTGCATAGTCACAATGCGGGTGGGATCCAGTTCGCGGTATTTCCGGATCACCGTCGTCACCACGCGCGTGGCGACGTCATCGGGAGAATCGATCTCGCCGCAGAATCCGTACATGAGAACGCACGGGTGGTTGCGGTCGCGGAGGATCATCTCTTCTGCTGACTTGGCCTGAATCCTCAGATACTGCGGCGTGTCTGCCACCTCCTCCCCAATAAACAATTCCTCCAGCACCAGGATTCCCAATCGATCGCAAGCCTCCATCACCGCAGGGTCATGCGGGTAATGGCTGGTCCGGAAGAAGTTCGCGCCCATATCACGGATGACTTCCATATCTTTAACGTGCCGCGAATTGGGCAGAGCATTTCCCATCCCGGGATAGGATTGAAACCACGTCGTTCCCCGCAACTGCAGCCGCTTTCCATTCAGGAAGAACCCTTGCTTAGCGTCGAAGCGGAACCAACGCAAGCCCAGTGGAATCTCAATGGAATCGATGGGTTGTTTCGCTTCCCCAAGGTAGGCGCGGATCCGGTAAAGATGGGGATTGTCTGGAGACCACAGTTGCGGGTTATTCAGCGGCGCGATTTCTTGAGTGACGTCCCGGCTTGCGTGCCCGGAGACGGCAACGGAAGCAGTGGCGGCCCCCACGAGTTTGCCGGCAGGGTCGATAACCTCGTGGGTCAGGGATAGGCTTTTTGATTGACTGGTCGTATTGGTGACCGTCGAATGAACCACAACATCCGCCGACTGCTCGCTGACCCGCGGCGTTGCCCAGTAGACCATTGATACGTAAACGGGCTCCGAGACTCGCAGCCAGACGTCGCGATAAATCCCTCCGTAATGTGTCACGTCGGTCTTCACGGTGGGTGAAATGTCGGGATTGTAGAGGTTGTCGACTTTAACCGTAAGCACATTGACTTGGGGGCCGAACTCCTCGAATTCGGTGATATCGAATTCAAAGCTCGTGTATCCGCCCTTGTGTTCGCCCACGCGGCGGCCGTTCAGCCAGAACTCCGACACCTGATTGGCGCCTTCGCATTCCAGGAAAAACCTCTTCCCCCGCAGGTCTTCGGCGAGTTGGAAATGCTTGCGATACCATCCGATGCCGCGGAAGTAGCCGGGGATCTCATCGCAACTATCGTGAGCGTTCCAGGTGTGCGGCAAGTCGACTGACTCCCACCAGGAATCATCGTAACCAACCTCATAAGCGCTGCGGAAAGCTGGTTCGATCGCCGCCCCAGCGGAAGTGTCACGATCGAAGGAACCCAGCTCTCCGCCCCCATGTTCTTGACGGCAAAACAGCCAGCCGGCATTGAGGTTCTCGCGCCAACGCGGCGTGGGTTGCGGTCCGATGCTCTCCTCGACAGGCGCGGCCGAGCGCACCCGTCTTGATAATGCCGGAAGTGCTTGAGAAGCCGCCATCCCCCCGGCCACACTGCCCAGGAATTCTCTACGTTTCATGCCTTCCCTCCACTATGCCCGATTCCGCAACGTCCCGAATCCCCTCACAAGAGCCACTACCTCAGCTCTTGCGCGATGAGGCAGGCCACTTACTTTGCCGGGATCCGGATGTGCACAGAGCCTGGCTCCAATTTCGGAGCCGCCGCAGTCACCACGATCTCTCCCGGTCTGCCGGTGGCTTGCACGACGATCGCCACGACCCCCGTGATGGAGTCGATCTCCGTGGCTCCTCTCAGCAGCCTTCTGGATCCGCTCACTTCGAATCGTACTCAAGGATGCGCGTCCGGAACTACCGTGCCGTTAGCGTCAACCACATCCGCCTCGATGAAACTCGCGTCCTCACGGTCAATATCGAGTGTCCCTTTCGCCGCTTTCACTGCAACGCGCACGGGTTTCCCCGCCGTCCGAAGTTCATCACGCGCGGTCTATGTTCCCCTGTTCTCCATTAATTGGATCGGAATTGATCACGCATCCTGCACGATATTGCCAGGTAGCTACATGGGAGCGAACAATATGACCGTCTTCCGGGGGGAACCCAAATATCACTCTCGTGCATATTTGAGAAAGCCCTGGATAGCTTCGCGGTCCTTGTCCGCTCGCTCTATTGCCTTGAGCGCCTGGAACCTCTCCAGGGCTTTCTGTGCTCGTTCTAGCTCGCCGATTTTCCGATAAAGTTCGGCCAATTTGTAGAAGGCGGCACTGGACCTCGGGTCAAGCTGGACAGCCCGTTCCAGTTCGCGCCGTGCCGTCTCGAGCCGGTTGCGCTTTTCAAGGACACTACCCAGCTCCAGGTGGGGTTCAGCCAATCGGCCATCCAGGGCAATGGCCCTCTCAAAATGCTGCTGCGCTTCTGCCAAGTCCTCCCTTGAGGACTGCTGCCCGCGTGCCGCGAGAATTCTTCCATAGAAAAACTCAGCCCAAGCGTCCTGCGGCTGCCTTTCGAGATAGCCGGCGAACCGCTGTGCAATCGTGTCCTGAAACGGCCCTGCCGCATCATAAGCTCGGCCCAAGAGGTAATACACCTGGGGATTTTGCGGAGCCATGTCGGCTGCGTGCAGGAACGCCTGTGCCGCCCCTGCATAGTTGCCCGCCAAGTAGTACGCCGCCCCCCAACCTAGCCACAACCTCACTGATCCCGGAAAATCCCTGGTGGCTGCCTTGAAGACTTCAATGGCCTCATTAAGGGACGACGCACGCACCAGCGATTGCGCGTAGTCGTAGCGATACTCCTCATTTTGC
The DNA here is from genome assembly GCA_050010335.1 of Terriglobia bacterium. Lineage (GTDB taxonomy): Bacteria > Acidobacteriota > Terriglobia > UBA7540 > UBA7540 > Bog-366. The sequence goes on along the minus strand of JBEKLF010000135.1, from coordinate 6,491 downwards.
GGTTCGAGCTCCGCAGCGTGACGAAAGGCGGCCAGAGATTGAGACTTGTTGTCGCGACTTTCCTCGACATCGCCCAGCAGATTTTGCAGCTCCGCATTGTCCTTACGTTCCAGGAGGCTTGCAAGGAGCCCCGCCGCCTGATCCTCTTCGCCAGCACGATGGTAAGCCAGGGCCAAGTTGTAGTTCATCTCGTAAGACTCCGGCTGGGTCTCACGCAAACGCCGAAGCTGCTGAATAGCCAGTTGGTAGGCGCCTTCGCCGACCAGCATGGCTGCTAGTGCCATTCGCCGGGGATCTTTCTTATCCAACTGGCCGTCGAGCAGGGTTAGAGTCGCGGCGGCCTGCGCTTCGTGTTTCAGTTGCAGTTGCGTCTCGAGCAGGTTGGCAAGAAGCGAGGGATCGCGGGGCTTTATTTTCAAAGCCTTATCGAATTGGTTTAAGGCCGCGCCGGGCTGGTTGCCCAGGAGGAAGATCACACCCACACCATAAAGAGATTCGAAATCGTTTGGGTGAGAGGTCAGGACCAGTTCGAATTGGCGGCGGGCATCGTTCAGCCGCTTTTGCTTCAGGTAAAATGCTCCCAAAGTCCTGTGCGCCGGGATTAGGCCGGGCTTTAGTTCGAGAGCCTTTTCCAGATTCTTTCCCGCGGCGTCGAAATCCCCGAGTGCCAATTCGGCCATCCCCAGGAGACATTCAGCTTCTGCTGAGTGAGAATCGATTTCCAACGCGTGACGCGCCGCCTCGCATGCCTCCTGAAATTTCTCCCGCGCGAGCAACTCTTGTGCCTGACGGCAGTAATCAGCTACAGATTCCTGGGGTTTTGCGGTAACGGGAACATTTCCGACCGATAATCCACCGATCAAGGCGGCGGTTCCCCAAAGGATTATCGTGATGCCGTAAACCCCGGCAATGCTGTTTGAACAGTTACCCATTGCAAAGATGACAATAAAGATTCCCTTGAACACCCTTTGGGGACCTCAGTGTTGCCATCTTCGCCTCCTTCCTCAAGGAGCTGGAAATGAAACCACCGCAGAGCGCTATGGAGTACTGAACAGGGACACCGTTCTGCATGTGGAAGACACCGACCGCATACGCCTGAACTGTTACGGCCCGCCCTGGCAGACTGTCAAGGGCGTACTGAGTTTACTGAAAAAACATCGAGGGCACAACTTAGCTACCCTTGCAAATGTCGGTCGAATCAAAGCAAACAATTGCTGTGTGGTCAGTACGCCAGACTATGGTAACTGTCCGAGAGGTCAGCCACTGGTTCGACCAGTGAGACTCGAAGAGGTTTGACCGCTGAGCAGAGTAACATCCTCCTGCAAGGTGGCTTGATGAGAACCCATCCCAAAGGAGGATGTCATGTCAGATCTTTATCAGAGCCTATCCCATTCAAGATGGGACTGCAAATAGTGCGCCGGCACAAACCCGCGAGGTGTAGTGAATGAAAGAGTCACTCGATGAAAGGCTAGCAACCCACATCGGCCCTGAGTCATGCGGAGCCGCTCGCAAGGGTGGCGTCGAAGCGTTGACAGGGGAATGTGCGGGCCAGGTATTGAGCCGCGAAAGGTCCCAAACTCCGGGACGCCGACGCTATTATTTGAAGCGGAAGGCTGCACCTGGTGCACCGATACTGCGAGGTGCGCCGGGGTCCCGCGCGGTCGGAGACCCTGTGCACGTACGGAAGCGCCTCGCACGGGAACCGGGAGATCCCCTGTTTGCCCAGAGCAGCAAAAGCTCTGGGACGCACCGGGAAGTCTAAGGACACACGCCGATGATGAACGGACAGGGGAAGTCGGACAAACCCGCAGTAGCTGAGAAGTCCCCGAACAACGCCGAGCAACCGGGGGCGGAGGGGAGGGAGGGAAGGGGTTTGGCCAAAGGGAATCTGCGACAGCAAAACGCGCCCCGGACACCGAGCCGGACCGACGCGCACAGTGCGCTGGAGCGGGTACGTCGAGCAGCGAAAAGGGATAAGAGGTTGCGGTTCACTGCGCTCCTGCACCACATCTACCACCTGGAAACACTGCGCTCGGCCTACGGCAGCTTGAAGAGGGAAGCCGCGGCGGGCGTGGACGGGGAGACGTGGCGGCACTACGGAGAGAGCCTGGAAAACAACCTCCGGGAGCTAGCCGGGCGGCTGAAGCGTGGGGCGTACCGGGCGAAGCCGGTGCGGAGGGTATACATTCCCAAGGCCGACGGGCGGCAAAGACCGCTCGGTGTTACCGCGTTGGAAGATAAAATCGTCCAGCGTGCGACGGTCGAGGTACTGAATGCCATCTGCGAAACGGACTTCCTCGGCTTCTCGTACGGATTCCGACCGGGGCGCAGCCCGCATCACGCGTTGGATGCGCTCTACACGGGACTGCTGACGAGGAAAGTGAATTGGGTGCTCGATTTGGATATCCAGGGCTTCTTGGATGCTGCTTCATATTGCCCCTCGATTCATGAAAGCTCGTTGAAGAGCGTTAGATGCTGATCCACAACTTTGATTCGCAAGCCCTTACGCTGACCCTGCCTGACTAGCACGGCCGCGAGTTCGCCGCGCTTTACACGCTGCAACACGGTTTGCCGCGATACGCCGAGCTTCAGCGTGGTTTCCAACATGGGAAGATAGTCCGGGGGCGCCTGCGGCACGATGGGCGCTCGCAAATCATCCGTGATTCGAATCTGCCAAGGCGCGCCGGGAGTAACTTGCTCACCGGCGATGAAGCCATCGGCCAACCAGCGGTGAATGCTGGAGGTATTCATGCCGAGAACTTGCGCGGCCTTGCGGATGGAGACCAACTCCCCAGAGGGCGGCTCGGCGGGCGCTTGGAAACGCGGAATATCGCGATAGCGGCGCAGGCTGCCCACTTGGTTGGCGGTGAAGCGTTCCCCCATCGCGGTCTTGCGGCCTTGACGATTGAGGATTCCGGCGATGACTTCGTCGGGATAAAGAGCGGCCAGGCGGCGCAGCAGCGAGAGGGTATCTTCATCGGTGCGGGGGCCCATCGGCTGAAAGCGTGGGACAGGAACATCCAACGTGGTGAGGGCTCCGCCGCGCCAGCGCAGCGTCAGATGGGCGCGGCCTTCGGCACGCTTGAGACTGAGCGTAACTTCTTCCAGCAGGGTTCGCAGCAGTTCCTTGCGATCACGGTCGGTGGTGGTCGTCGCGTTCCAGACTTGACGAAGATCGCCGGCGAGCATCTGGAGACGCTGGAGTTGCTCGGGAGTAAGCGCCCGCGGGCGTTGTTCTTCGCGGCGGCGCAGTTCCACTTCGGCAGCCGCCCGGTCTCGCAGGCGGTTTTCCCATTCCGCCTCCAGACCGCGAGCGACCAAGCGATTCTCCGGTTCCACAGCCCGGTAGCGGCGTTCGGCCAGTTCCGCTTCATAGCGCGCCCGTTCTACTTCCAGTCGCCATTGCGACAAAGCAGCATCATGGTGGGCCTGGAGGTGCTCGACACTGAGCCGCCGGGCTTCGAGCGCGCCCGGGGTGACCGCCTCCAGAAAGGCATCAGACAGCGCCTTGTCAATTCCCATTCCGCCAACATTAAAGCAGTATACACCGCGCCCGTTGACGAGATCTTTCCCCGCGCAGTGGTAACCGGGAGCGGAGTTGCGGCCGCGGTAGTGGGTGTGCAAACGACGACCACAATGCCCACAGACAGCGAGGCCTTGCAACAAGGCGCAGCCCTCTCTCACCGCGCCTCCCGACTGATGAGGTTGGGGCCGAGTGTTGGCATCAAGCCGGGCCTGATTCGCCTGGAGGGTCGCCCAGTCGATGAAGCCGGGGTGGTGATCGGGAATGAGCACCGCCCACTGCTCCAGGGGAAGATGACGCAGGCGTTTTTTGATGGTCCCGTGATCATCGACGTAACGTTCACAGCGGGTCTTGCCGTAGGCGTGAGCGCCAGCATACACCGGATTGGTCAAGATGTGGTGGAGGGCCGTGTAAGTGGGGGCGACCCACCGGACTTCGCCTGCCGGTCCATCTTGCAGCGGGAAGGGCAATTGCTCGGAACGGAACCAGAGCCGGACGCGGCGAGCGGAGCCAAACTCGGCGAAGCGCTCAAACACCGCACGCAGGGCGCCGGTGACAGCCTCATCGGGATGAAACCGCACTTCGCCATCGCGTTCTCCCCAAACGAAGCCCACCGGCAGTCCACGGCGCAGTTCTCCGCGCGCCGCCTTGTTGCGGATGCCGCCATCCAGCCGGGCGCGCAGGACGTGCAGTCCGGCTTCGCTCATGGCGCCCTTTAAGCCAGCGACAGACAGCCCCGTATGTTGCATTTTGTGGATGCGCGGTGACGATTGTTTCTGAAGATAGCCCCAACTGCGGCCAGGTGGGTCGAGTAAAACGTGTTTTCTGGCGCGAGCGAATACCGTGGGTCGTGGTGCGATTCCGTATTGGGGGTGTGAGGGCTGTTCCTTGGGACTGGACAGACCTTCCGATTCCGCAGGCGGAACGCATCGCTTCCTCGCGGGACATGTCTGCCATCTTCCTCTCTCCGAGCGCCCTGCGAGACCTGGCTCGCTTTCTACACAGTCATGGCAGCAAGCCCGACAAAAGGCCATCCCATGATTGAATATTGTGGACACTTCTCGACATTGATGACATTTGCCCCCAAGCGAATCGCGGTTCACCGTGACTCGAAGATGGCTGTCATTCGGCTGCAAGGTCGGAGGAGGGCAAGAACTGTCCATAGCGGAGCAGGTTTGTCCATGTGCTCCCGAAGCTTCTCAATGCCGTCCGCCAGAAAATTTCGCTGGACAAATGCCGCCGTTTTGGATACGGTAGAATAGGTGAATGCTGCGGTCGGTGCGAGTAGACCAAGCGATCGGAAATTTACCCAGGGCCCCGACGCGGGCAGTTCTCATGGCTATGCCCGAATCCTTGACCTTTTGCGGACGCACGTTCGGCGCAGCCGAATTGGAATTAATGCGCCAGATCGCGCGGGAGTTTTCCGCTCTAGAAATCCATCCGGGAACCTGCGTCTTTCAACCGAACATTCGGGTGGCGTGATTCGCGTGGAGGTGTGCGCACTCCACCCGCTACGCCCAGGCTGGCTCGGGGCGAGTGAAGAGTCGGCTCCAAACGGCTAAAACGGCGCCCCGCAGGCCAGTTCTTGCGCCCGTGGCGGCCTCTGCGCTGGGGATTGCCGCTGGCTTCGCCTGGCGCTTACAGTATCCTGCCACCAAGCTCACGTTCGCGACCACGGCCGCCATCACCAGCTGCAGGCAGGTCTTGGTTCTCCCCAAGTAGCGACTCTGGCGAATGCCCAGCTGCACCAGCCGTGCGATCCGATGCTCCACCACCACTCGCTGGCGCAAGCTCTGCCGTCCCGCCGCGGTTTGGTTATGGACACGCGCTCGTTGCTGTAGGCCTTCTTCCGCCTGGATCGTCAGGGTGCGCGACCCTTTTCCCCGTACACATTTCGAGCGCAAGGGGCAGGCCTCACAGGTGGCGGCCGCAAACACCAAGCGTCCGCCCTGACCTTCTCCGGCCGAGCGATAGTCGTTGGTCGTCTGCCCCGCCGGACAGCGCACTTCCTGCTTCTCTAAATCGACCGCAAACTCCGTCTTGGGAAAACGATCGCCGTTGCTGGTGACCGGCACCTTGGCGGTCAGCACCCGCTCTTGGTCGGCAAAGGCGCGCCGCGTCGGGCCGCCCCCGTAAGCACAGTCGCCCACCGTTTCTTCTACCTCGGCTTCCATCACCCGCTCGGTTTGCTGCACCAACTCCAGCGCTTTCTCCTGGTCGCCGGCGTTACCCGCCAACACCTCCACCGCCCCGATCAACTGACTCTCCAGGTCCACCGCCACCGCCGCCTTGTGCCCATTGAAGCGCTTACTCGCACTCTTGCGCCCGTGCCGCATCTCCGGGTTAGACACACTTACCACCCGGTCCTTTTCCGTCCCCGATTGGATCTGGCAACCGCCCTCCGGCTTCTCTTCCACATCCTGCGCGATCAACCGCCGCAGCAACGCGGCCGCCGCGGCAATCGTTTCTGCCTGCTCCGCATGGGCCGCCTGCGCCTGCTCGGCCAAGCCCAGCAGCCGCCGGGCATCCTGCACGATCGCCGTCAACAACTCCTCGCGTTGTTTTTTGTCGTCCCAGTTAATCGCCGCCGCGCCTTTCAGGCTGCTGCCAAAATAGCGACTCAATCCCTGCCGCTCGGCCCACGCCGCTCCCCTCTCCGCTTCCACTTCCGCCAACCGGCAGGCCAGTTGTTCGATCCCTTCCGCCAGCAGATTGTAGGTGTCCTTCACCGCTCCCTTGCCCAAGATCGGCGTCGTGTCCAACGCCAGCCGGATCTTGCGACTCTGCAAGTAGCCCGCCCGCCGCGCCTCCTCGATCGACTTCTTCAGCAGAGCTTCTCCCCTCTTGTGCAGCACCAGCTTGGCCTCAAACTCCTGCAGCGTGCTCTTCTGCATCGGCACCTCTTCCATCTCCAACCCCAGCGCCACCTTCCAGCGCAGATCGTACTTGCTGCGATCGACAGCCTCGA
>JBEKLF010000134.1:0-22570 GCA_050010335.1 Terriglobia bacterium | reverse complement strand
CCACGGAAGTCATGAAGCCGGTCAAGACTTGGCACGAGGTCAGCCCTATAGTGACGGAATAAAATTGTAACCCCATATAAAAAAAGTATTTCGCTCAGCGGAGTGGCGAAGTTCGGCTAAGTCATTCCTATGGCAATCGAGCACAACAATGTGAAACCCAGTTTTGGCAGGGCCGCGGTCCCGGCAGTAGCTTCCCGGGCAGGCCGGTCCCCTGAGCACCGAAAAAACGGCCCGCCCCGGGGGCGGGCCGACGATTTCAGAAAGCAGGTGTTCTCACGCACCTCCGCTCAAAACTCGAGGCGCAGAGAAAGCATGATGTTTCGCGGACCCTGGGCGACATCGTAAATTCTTCCGAAGCTTGACATGTCGGAAACGTCTGTCACGGGATCAGCCATACCGGTGCGGTTAAACAAATTGAAGAAATCCGCCCGGAACGTGAGCTTGAAGCGTTCGGTGATTCGGGTGTCTTTCATGGCGGCAAAATCCTCAGACTGCCACGCCGGGCCGCGTGCGGAGGTAAGGTAGCGCGGCGCGGTACCCCATCGGGTGGCATAGGTTCCCGACGGGCTCGAAGGTGGTGCAGCGAAGGCGTTGGGACTCAAGTACTGCGTCCCGTTTATCGAGTCCACCGGCCCATGGAACGACACCTTCGGGGCCACCCCGGGAACAACATCCGCGCGGACACCGGAGACGAAATTCGAGTTGCCGACTCCGGACAGCAGGCCGCTATCGATGATCTGGAGCGCGTCCCCCGAGTGGTAGTTCTGGATGGCCGTGACTCGCCAGCCGCCCACCAACCTGTCCAGCTTGCCGCCGTCCGCAAGGAACTTCCTGCCCCGGCCAAGGGGCAGATCGTATATCCAAGTCAGCTTGAGGTTTTGCGGGTAGTCAAACGTGGCGACCGACTTCTCACCCTTCTGGTGATAGAAGTCCTGGAAATAGTAGCCGCTGTAAGTGTAGAGGGCGGAGTCCGTGTTACTGAGGGTCTTCGACCAGGTGTAAGCCGCGATAAAGTTCAAGCCACTGCTCACCCGCCGCCGGGCGGTCACTTGCGAGCGTTGTACGTGGAGTTGCCGAAATTCGCAAAGGTGTTGTTGATGCTGCTGAACTGCGGGTAGGGCCGCAGGGAGTCGGCCACGGCGCCCGTGAAGCTGGGGAAAGGTTTCGAGGTGATCCCGAACTTTGCCAGGACGGCGGCAGCGGCCGGATTCGCCAGGTCGGCGTCAATATCATCGCCCAGATAATCGCCGTACTGGCTGAGCCCCATGTACTTGGTGGGGGCGTCGTCCATCAACTGGCCCAGCGGATAATCGATCAAACGAGTTCCCTTCGCGCCCACATAGTTCGCCTCGAAGAGAATGTCGGCGGGCAACATGTACTGGAAACCGGCATTCCAGTTCTGCGTGTAGGGCATTGCCAACGATGGCGGGTTGTACTGAATGCTCTGATAGTTCATGGAATCCGGGGCGCGGTCAGGCAGTGTCCCGGTGAAGGGTGGAACACCAATCCGGCCGTTGGTGCCGTACCAGGAGGGCAACTGGGCCGCGTTCGTCAACTGCGACCAGAAGATGGCAGGATCGGCAGGGTTCAGAAACTCCCGGGGATAGAGGCTGGTGCTCGCAAAGTTTACGGAGCTATTGAAGCCCGCCGTAGCACCTGGCCAACCGTTGGCAATCGGCGGCGCGTAGGAAATGCCGTAGCCTCCACGCCATACCATTTTCCGGGTGGCTTGGTAGGCAAGGCCCAGGCGCGGGGCAAACTCGTCGTAGTACGTCTTCTGAAATGCGTTCGTGTGCGTGCACCCCTGGCAGTTGCCCAGAAACGCGAGCGATCCGGGATAGTTGTCCGCACCCGGATTGGGCTCGGTGGGGTCCAGAGCGGACATGCGATCGTACGCTTCCGTCTGCGGCAAGGGGATTTCCCAACGCAGGCCGTAGCTCACGGTCAGCTTGGGGGTGGCCCTCCAGTCGTCCTGCGCATAGAAACTATACACGCCCTGGCGGAAGCCCGGTGTAGTCGTGCTGACACCCAGGGTGCCGGTGTTGGCAGCGCCCAAGAGGAAGCTGGCGAAGGGATGCCCGGTCTGCTTCTGGTAGACGCCGGGCAGAGAGGTCTGCAGATACGAGAAGCCGAACTTCAAGGGTCCCGGGTCCCGCTCAGCGGCCCGATATCGGGTGAGTTCTGTGCCGAATTTCAGGCTGTGCTTGCCCCGGACATAGCTGAAGGTATCGGAGTAAGGGATGTAGCCGTCACTCGTGTCAAAGCTTGTCGAGGATTGCCAGGAGCCGAAAGGAGTGAGCAACGCAGCCTTCCCGGCCGCCGGGTGGCCGGACGGCGGTGCGAAGCTCGACATGTCAATTTCCGGGATCTTGGGGTGCTGAGTATTCACCCCCGTTATGCCCAGATCGCTGGCCGACCAGCCATTGACATTTCCCGCTGCCTGTCCATTCAAGCTGGACGTTCGGTCGATCCCAATCGCGAAGTGGTTCATGGTGTGGTCATTGATCGCCCAATCCTCTGAAAGCCGGAACATGCGGTAGGGGGTGCTCGATATTTTCATGGGATCGAGCGGGTAGCTGGGCGCTGGCTCCCACCAGACTCCGCTCTTCCCCCAAAGGGTCGACGTGTCGCTCATCGCCCAGGAAGCCGCGATCTTGTGTTTCGACCCGATGTTCTGATCGATCTTCAGGCTCCACTTGTTGAGAGGGAAATTGACGTCGCCGCTGTGGCCCACTTCGTTGTTACCCAGTTGGGCGTTGATCGGAGTGGGAAACGCACTTAATAACTTGGCGGAAGCAACGCTGAAATAAGAGCCGGGGATGACGTTGGCATTGGATCCCGGCGTGCCCGTCACCGGGTCGAAGCCAAAAGCATCCCGAATGAGCGCGGTGCTTCCGCTCTTGTTCACCAGCCCCGTGACCGAGTCCGCGGCGCCGGCCGGGACCGAGCGCGTGGAGGTGGGGTCGTAGATCTCATACGAGTAGACGGGCCGTCCCAGCGCGTCGGTACCGACTTGATTCCACAACCATTGGCTGAAATCGCCCTTGAGCATTTCGGTCGTGGGAACGGTCGTGTAGTTGACCGCACTCCCTCCTTGCAGGCGATTGCCTTCGTAGTTGAAGAAGAAGAAGGTCTTGTTCTTCCTGATCGGGCCGCCCAACCCCACTCCGAAGTTATTCTGTCGGGTCGGGCTCTTTATCTTCTGGAGACTACCTGCCGGCAGTTGATTGGTGTCCCAACCGGTGGCATTGAGCACCGGGTTTTTGAAGTACTCGTACACCGAGCCGTGGAATTGGTTCGTGCCGGCCTTCATGCTGTAGTTAACGATGCCCCCCGATGTGTTGCCATACTCTGCGGAATAACTGGAGGTCTGCACCTTGAACTCGCTTATAGCGTCGGGGGAGGGCGAAGCCTGAGGTTGCATGGTCCCGGATGCGTTGTAGTTGGCTATGGAAAGACCATCCATCAGAATGTTAGCGGTGAAGTACTGCCCCCCGTTGAGGGAGCCATTGTAGTCGTTTCCCACCGCTCCCGGCACGCTCGAGTAAATGAAAGCCATCACCGACCGCCCGCTCTGTTCCAGCGGGAGGGGGAAAGTGGCAAACTCCTTGGGGGATAGAGCATTGCTGAGTTCGGCCGTGGAGGGCGTGAGCAGCGGCGCTTGCGAGGTGACGGTGACCGATTGAGTGGGGCTGCCGACCTGCAACGTAAGGTCAATGGTCACTACCTGCGCTACGGGTACCACAATGTCTTTCGCCAGGGAACCCTTGAAACCCTCTTGGCGCGCTTCCACCTGGTACTTCCCCGGTGGAACGGGGAGACTATAATAACCCGCCGAGGAACCCTTGACCGTCCAGTTGGCCCCGGTGTCCATGTTGGTGATGGTGATGTCCGCGGCGGGAACCACTGCCCCGGAAGGATCGAAAATCGATCCCGTCAAGGTGCCAAACTGGCCCTGGGCAAACGCTCCCACGGACATCAGCAAGAGCCCGAAACAAAGTGCCATGATACGTAGAGTTCTTTGCATAACGCATACCCTCCATTTATTCTTCCCAGCCGACGCTTGTCACCCTAGTGCGCACCTCGAGGGGTGCGCCGAAAATGCAGTCTTGCCAGGCGGTGCGCATAATGCCAACGGCGTCACCCCTCTGGTCGAGTAATATCAGACAGGATCCGGAAGCCCAGCTTCGAGAAGAAGTCGAGGCTGCGCTGCTTGCACTCATCGCAGGCGATCACGAGGTCCTTGGGGAGGTAGTTCCAGGTGCCTGCGAAGCCGCCGTTCACCAGGTAATATCGGTCCCGGGCGTGGCGATCGGGATCGAATATGTCTGACCAGATGTAGATTTCCGCCTGCGGGTTGGCAGCGCGAATCATGCTGCGTTGCCGGGCCACACACTCGGTCAGAATTTGGGCCGTGGACAGATGCCGGCGCTGGCAAGCCTCGCAGAAACCTCCCACCCGCACCTCGTCCATACTGATGAGGTATTTCTTGGGAGCGAGATACTTTTCGATCAGCGGAACCTGGTGCTGCCACACCTCGTAAACCGCCGGCTCTGACATGTCAATCGTCACCTGCTCGTCATAGATCGTGACGCCATGGAAATAATCGACCCGCAAGCTGTCGCCGGGGTGAATGCGGCTGCCCGGCAGGATCTGGATCGCCGGCCCTTCGTGGTTCCAACGGAAATTGAGTTGCGGGTCGGAGATAGGCGCAAAGTCGCGGCCCTCTTCGTAAAGTCGGTCCGTCTTCTCGTCGCGAACCTTCACCGGAGTCCCCGGGCGGCGCAAAACGTTCGTGAGGCCGACCTCCTCTATTCCCACGTCATCCACCCACACCTTGCCCCGGTTCCCATCCGAAACCCCCACTTGGAACTCCACCTCGTCGGCGTACCAACTGTTGAAACCCCAGCTCACCACATGCCAGTCGCTCGACTCCGGCAAGACCGGCTCCATGTAGGAAAGATGCCAATGTTCGGGGGCAGCGGCGCGCAGGTGGATCGCCATGCGCGGCCCGGCGTTCTCGGTCTTCACCCAGGCGCGCAGGCGGTAGCAACGATAAGGATGCACCCGCACGGCCTGGGCAAGGTAAACGGCGCCTTCCGGCCCGCTGAAATCCTCGAAGCGCACCGAGGCTTTGCCGGAGTGAAAAACCCTGGTGTCGATCGCGGCCCGCGCTCCGTGCTCGGTGAATCCCGCCGGCAGGTTGCCCTCCTGCTGCTCAAAGCCGCCGTTGCGGAGTTCGACGGCCGGGTCCGCCTCGAAGCGCGCCTCGTGCTCTCCGGCCACAAACCGCGCCCCACGAACCGGCAGACCCGCCGCCAGGTTCTTGTCGTGCGCCAACACCCCGTCCCCGAACCCAATCCTAAAAACCGCGGGAATGATCTCCACTCCCACGTGGTCGCAGGTCCGTTTCAAGCGTGCGAGGCGCTCCAGGTAGTCAGCAGATTTCAGGTCCAATGAGTCGAAGCCCGCCGAGAGCAGCATGCCGTTGATGCCGTGCTCGCTCGCTGTGCGTGCCACGCCTTCCACGCGCGCCAGCTCCTGGTCACTTTCCAAATCCGTCGAAACATAAACCCGGCGGTCGCGATCCAGCCCTGGCGCGCCCAGCAGCATCGCTGTCAAACCCGCAAGCAAAACGAAAGTGCTAATGAGTGACCTCTTCACCACCACTCCCCTCCTCCGGGGACTGGGAAGACCCGCCCCACTCCCCCCAGAGCCTCACGACCATCCCCTTGCCCGTTCCTGAATGTTGGACATCTCATTCTGTCATCCTATAATCCTATCTGCACGGGACAATATGCCTCAACAATGACCCTTGTCAAGCGTTTTTTTGGGGGGAGGAGGGGCAGCTTTGTCAACGCGCCTCCAGCAAGCAAAAGCTGCCGCGGAACAAACAAAATGAAAACAACCCGCAGCGAATTCCTTCAGTAGTGGGCACCCCTTCCCTTGACGCGATCGACTTCATCCAAAGCGCACCGGCAGCGGCTTCCACCGAGCGCTCCGATCAGGAAGCAGTGCTTGGGAAGGGGCCTATGCTGGGGGACGAGGCCATCACCCGGACATTGCAAGTGGACTTGCAGACCCCGACACTTCGCCAATGACGCGCGCGGCCGAGCGTCGACCCTCGCACCAGCGCCGCACGCATTTTTCACCCCGGCAAGCCGCATGAATTGCAGAGTCGTTCTGGACAGACCAGGTGCGTAAGAACCTCTATGTGTTTTCCAATTCTGGTGGGATGACAGAGGGACAGGATACAGGCATGCAAGATCGAATTTCGTTCAAAAGCTCGGGGCGGCAAGCATCTGCGACGACCGCACCAAACGAACCTGAAATTGGCTTCGGTCGCCGCGGTGCTTGGAAATAAAGTATTCCAGAGGCGTCCCGTCTTCCAGGAGTCCGATGCTCTTCAACAGGACGGCCGGGCTGCCCGTGCGAACGTTCAGCAGTTTGGCGTCGGCCCGATCCAAAGCGATGGCCTCGATGGTCCGGAAGCCCTGCGAAATCACGAGGCCATATTTGCGGGCGAGCAGCTCATACAACGATTGGTTCGTAAAGTCTTCGTGGACCAAACCCGAGCACTTGCGCTCGGGCAGATAGGTCACAACAAGCACTTCCGGCTCTCCATCCAGAAACCGCAGCCGATTCAGCATCAATACTGGCTCACGCTCCGGTATTTTGAGCGCTTGCGCGACTTCAGCATCTGCTGGCACAATCCGAAGGTCCAGAACGCTAGTAGACGGCTTCTGACCTTTGGCGATGGCGTCCTCGTAAAACCCGCGCAGGTTCTGCATCAGCCCGCCCTCATATTTGGGGTGCGCCACTGTGCTACGTTTGCCATTGTGCTTCGTGATCAGTCCTTTCCGCTCCAGATCAGCCATCGCTTGGCGGACCACCGTACGGCTAATGCCTAAGGTTTCACACAACTCCTCTTCGCTCGGTAACATCTGACCGGCCAGCCAAGCCTGGGATTTGATTCTGTCTTCGATGTACTTGCTGAGCTGGAAATAATACGGTACCGGGCTACCACGCTCGATGACCCGACCACCGTTAAGTTCAACCATCTCTCCAATGCTCATAGTGGTCTCCTCCCGTTATCCTATCATATTCTTCTCTTTAACAGGTCACAAAAGTAGGCCAAATGACCGCATATTTAAGCTTCTGCATGTTTCTTCCCTTGAATCAATGCGCGGTAGTGGCCAGGGATTTCAGTTTGTCAACAACGGCGACCGCGTTTCGGCAGTTGTCGCGGATCTGGTTCCACCGCTTGGCTGCAATATCATCGGCTGTCAGGATCGTTCCCGCGCCCACAAGTATGTCGGGGCGCCCGCGAGCGATCCTTTCGATCACATTGGCCGCCGCTTGGGTTCGAAACGTGATTTCCGCAATCGGCAACCCGCCTTCAGCAAGCGCATCGGCAAGAGGCAGTGCCGCCGCCACGTCCTCAATGGCTATAACTGGAACGATTCTCAATGCCGTGATTCGTTCGTAGATTGCCTCCATGAACCAGCTCTTGTAGTTTCAGCTTTTTGGCTTGGCGCCGGCGACTTCGGCTCCGCCTGCCGGCACAGAAACCACTCCGCGGACGATCCTCTGCGAGAGCGCCGGGGTGCAGATTCGTCCTGTAATGTCGGATAAGCGCTCGAACACGCGGCCGTCGATATTCACTTTCAGGACCTGAGCAATCACTTGAGTCCAGCCGTGCAGAAAATACAACCAGCCGTCCTCGATGGTGAGATGGCGGCTCTCCGCTTGCGCGAGGGCTTGGTACAAGAAGTCTAGTTCCCCTCGGTAGTTCAGTTCCCACGCAATGCCGTTCTCCGGAAACACGCCGCTGTCGGTGATGGGGGAGCCAGGTGAATCCTTCCCCATCCCTGTAGCATTGATCACCAGTGAACCGGGCGGCAGATGAGCCATATACCGGTCGTTGACTTCCGGGTTGCTATTACAATGGTATTCGAACTGAATATCTGTACGTAAGGCAGCAACCATGGACTCCAATTGCTTGAGGCGTCCTGGTGAACGGTTGACGACTACGACGCGTTCCGGGCGATCGCCGTGATTGGGCTTTTGCGCGAAATGGAGAATGATAGCCGTGGTTGAACCGCCAGCGCCCAAGCATAGAACGTGGCCGCCGCTGGTGCGGAAGTAGTCCTCGCCTAGCAAGGAGTCCAGGCTCAGTCCGGCTGAGATGGGGTCCTTCGCATGCCCTTCCAGTGCGGGTCCGTTCTTGGAGATGCTGGAAACCTCGCCGCAGGTGACTGCGTATGGATCCACATAGTCGAACATTTCGCGCGCAGCTTCGAACAACGTGATCTTGTGACTAGTGACCAAGGCGCCAAGGGAAAGCGGGTCGTACTTGATCAGCGCCACTGCGGCCCGGTACTTCTCCGGGTCGTCGTGAAGTTTAAAATCCATCCCTTCAATGACTACGTCGGGGCGGCCGAGTTCCTGCATCCAGAGTGGAAAAAGCTTCATAATAGATGACTTAGCGGTCGTCACACCGATGAAATACATGGTTGGGACCAGAACGCGGCAGGATTTCAATTCGCGCATTATGTTTCACCTCTCAACAGTCGCCGACCAACACGGATTGTCCACGACTGCAATGCGGCCATTTCGCTGGATCACTAGCTTTCGAAACCCACGCTGTTCGATGGTGCCGTAATCGTGCCCCGAATGGCCAGGATAGGCAAAAAAGAGAGTGAGGTCGTCGGTCCCGGTGTTGATTGACCGGTGTGCCCAGCACGGCGGAGCGTACACCATGCGCCCAGGAGAGAATTCCTCTGCGGCCCAGTCACCCTCTTCAGTTTCCATCAGCAAGAACCCGGAGCCGTGCAGGCAATAATAGATCTCGGCAGTCTCCCGCACGGAATGGTAGTGGCCCTTGGTCATAAAGAATTCGTCTCCGACCCGACCCGGGTGGATGATCGTGACGCCGTGGAGTAATTCGCCCGCGACTTCCGGTCGCCGCTTCTCGTATACTTCGTAAACGAGCGGGTCGGACAGAACCATCTGGGCGTAGGCGCGCTCAGCATTGAATAGACCCTGCAAAGAGGACAATCGCCGTTGCAGGTGGGTATCAAAACCCTTCAACCGGTCAGGACCGACGCCGAGTTCAAGCGCAAACGGGCGCGAACCGTCGGAAACATCGCCATTGACGTCCTGCGTAAGGCAGCTATCTTTCATCAGAGTCCCTCCCTTCCCGAGATGGGGAGCGGCCAAGTGGTTCCAGGACGACCTTCAAACCATTTCGGTCTTGTGCCGCCTTGAAACCAGAGATTGCGTCACGAAGTGGGAACCGCCCACTGATGAGCGGCGTCAAATCCATTTCACCGGAAGCCACCAAATTGGCGGCTCGACAGCAATCCGCGGTGCTACAGCCAGTCGTGCCGGTCACGACCAACTCACGATAGTGGACCAGGTTGGCGTCGAGCGCGATCAACGGCTGCTCCTTGGGCAGCCCGGCAAAGAAATTGATCCGCCCGCCCACGGCCGCCGCGCGCACAGCATTCTCCAGCGCCGCAGCGGCGGCGGTGGCGACGATGACTACGTCGGCGCCGACGCCGCTGCTCTCCCTCAGAACGGCGTCTAGCAGATCCTCACGGGCGATATCAATGACGTGGTCGGCCCCAAGTGCGTAGGCTGCCGCGATTCGTTGGGGAGATTGTTCGCTCATCAGCACGTGGCGGGCACCGCGACGTCGAGCGAGCAACAAGTGCATGATACCGATGGGGCCCGCTCCCTGAATGAGCACGATATCGCCTTTGCCCACGGACACCGCCTCCTGGCCGTGCAGCACACAGGAGAACGGCTCGGCAAGCGCCATACCGGCCGGATCGACGGCAGAGTCGGCCACGATCACGTTGCCCTGCTCGATCGCCGGCTGGGTTATCCGCATGTACTCGGCGAACCCTCCATCAATGGTGATCCCGAACGCGTCATAATCTGGACAAAGGTTGTTTCGGCCTGCCCGGCACTGCCGGCACTTTCCACAGCCAATGTTAGGCGCGATGAAAACACGCTGTCCGACATGGTAACCGCGCACGTTACCACCAACTTCCGCCAACGTGCCCACGACCTCATGTCCAGGAACGCGTACCGTTCCGGGGCTGTACTTGCGATGGCTACCCTGGTAGATTCGAAGGTCCGTGGCACAGATGCTGGCAGCCTCGACGCGCAGGAGCATCTCGTCCGGACCAACGGCGGGAATCTCTCGTTCCTCGACTCGCAGGTCTTTGGATCCGTGATAGACCGCAGCCAGCATGTTCAACGTCCTGCACCCGTGCCAGCTTCCAGTACCTCTCGCACTGCTACCGGCCGATGTTCCAGGAAGGACTTGGTCGCAGCCAATACGCCGGCAACTGCCCAGCGCCCGTCGGCACCGGTCGCGCGAGGGCGCGCTCCGGTCCGGACGCAATCCAGGAAATGCCGCAACTCTGCCACGTACGCGTCAGCGAATCGCTGAGGCCACGTGCGGTAAATGGGCGCAATAAGTCCCTGGTCGCGATTGTTACACATGACCACGGCTTGGCCGCGCAGATCCCCGATCTGCAAAATGCCGCGTTCGCCGACAATCTCGACGCGAGCGTCGTATCCGTAGTCGCACGGGCAAACCCCAGTGATGCAGCCGATTGCACCGTTCTCCAATCGAACTTGCACAAGAGCGGTGTCGTAGAAATGTGGGGTATCGACGCCGCGTGCGGCGCCCTTGAAGTTCGAAACTTCAGCAAAAACCCGTTCCGGGTCTGCCCCGCCGAACCAGCGGAGCGTGTCCCAATCGTGGCTGTTCACCTCGGCTAGCATACCGTTGGAGGTGCGAAAATCCCGAGCCCAGGCGGGCGGCAGGCCCGGTCCATGCGTCAGAGTCTTTATTAGCATGGGACGACCGATCTCACCCGCCTGGACTCGTGCCCAGGCGGTCTCGAACTCCGGATCAAAGCGCCGCATGAATCCGATCTGAAGGGCTACGCCAGCCCGCTCGCAGGCGGCGATCATCTCGTCGCACGCCGCGAGATCCAACGCCATAGGTTTCTCGCATAGCACATGTTTTCCGTGCCGGGCGGCAAGCACAGCCAGGCCCTTGTGGGTGAAGGTGGGCGTGGTGATTACGACGGCGTCGAAAGCGGCACGTTCCAGGGCGTCTTCGAGAGTAGCGTAACGCGCCTCCACTCCGAATTTTTCGCCAGCCGTGCGGAGCGCATCAGGCGATTGGTCCACCAGCGCTGCCAGCACGCCACCCGGAAGGTTGCCGACTAGTGTGCTGGCATGCACCTGTCCTGCACGTCCCGCGCCGACCAGACAGACTCGTATCGGTTCAGGCATATTTTTTGAATCCTTTTTCGAGAACTCGCTGCCACGCTAAGTACCTTGAAATCGCCCGATCATAGGGCTCTCGGAGCAATGGCTCGGGCTGGTGACAAGACTCCTGCACAGGGGAGCCGGTAAGTGCAGCTTCCGCCAGATCGGTGATGGCTCCGCATGCCTTTCCCGCAATCAATGCGCTGCCCCAAGTGGCCGATTCCGCCCGCATGACGCGGCGGAAAGGCACATCCAGCACGTCCGCTTTAATCTGGTTCCATACTGAGCTCTGTGCTCCACCGCCGATCACTCGCGCTTCCAATAGTTGCTGTTCGGGCCACAGCGACCGCAAAATGCGAAGATAGTATGCGTACTCGTAGGCCACTCCTTCCGCAACGGCTCGAATGAGGTGAGCTTTGGTGTGTTTCCAGGAGAAGCCCAGCCAAGCGCCTCGCATCTCGGGTGCGGAAGGACAGATCCGGCCGCCCAGGTGCGGCGAAAATAGGAGGTCATCGCAGCCCGCCGGGGCTTGGTTGGCTTCCTGGAACATGGCGTCATAATCTCCGCCGGAGAACTGGTCACGGAACCAGCGCAAGGCCAGTCCGCCGCCCCCAATGTAGGCCAGCGGATTCCATACCCCGGGTACCACCGAGCGCATCACCAGCAGGGCACGATTCTCGAGGTCGGCTCCAAAGCGGTTCGTGCAGCAAGCCAACACAGACGCAGTGCCGGCAGTGTCCAGCAGCATGCCGGGCCGAACTACACCCGCTCCCAGAGCTCCCGCTGCCGTGTCGCCGCAACCGGCTGCCACCGGCGTTCCGGGGCATAGGCCGAAGGCACGAGCGGGCTCCGCTTGCACCTCACCGATTACTGTCCACGGGTCAACGATCCTCGGTAGGCGGGCGCGATCCAACCCCAGACTCTCGCAGAGCTCGGGCGACCACTTGCCAGTGCGAGCATCCGCCGCCGCAGTGAAATGGAGGAAGGTGTAGTCGATATAGGCGTCCGCGGCAGACAAATCAGCAAGTCGGCCAGCAACGTAGCAGGTGGGCATCACGAATTTCGCGATCCGCCGCGCTTCTTCTGGGCGCTCGTGCATCCACCACAGCATCTTGGGGCCGTGATTACACGTCGGTGGGCAACCCGTAAGCGCGGTGATGCGCTCGGCGTGCGTTCGATTCAGTTCCTCGATGTATGGCTGGCATCGCATGTCCAGCCACGAATCAAACCGAGTAGCCGGGCGAAAATTCTCGTCGATAGCGCCCAGCCCAGCCATCTGACTGTCGAAGGAAACGGCCGCCACCTCACCTGCCGGGACAGCCGCCCCCGAGAGGCATTCGCGCACTGCTTGCGCCGCCGACTGATAGAAATCATCCATACTTTGCTCGGCACACCCGGGTTTCGGATGTTGCATAGGCACTTCCGCTCGCGCCTCAGAACGTAGTACGCCATCGGTGTGGTACAGTGCTGCCTTGGTTGCTGTCGTGCCGAGGTCCACTCCGAGTAGGAAGCGCTTTTCCATTCGCAATCGGCTCCTTGCGCCCATGTCATGCTGTAATCACAGGACTATTACCTACCATCCCGAAAGATTGATGTCAATACTTTTTCATCTCGCTTCTGGTACGCGAATGCAATGACTGATTGCCCGACTTATGAGAACGGCGACAACCCTGGGGGATGCCACAATGTTATTATGATAGGATAATAGCCACCAACCAGTATGCCTATGGCATTAAATGCCGATAATATTCCTCATGGCTCGGCTCCTTTCTTCCGCAGGCTTGGTCGAGAGAACCTAAGTTTGCGACCAAGCGAGCCGGCGGTGATTCCAAGTGTTGATTGAGCCAAGTGAACAGATCGCGATGGGCGAACAGTTGCTAAGGCCACACAATTGAATAGGGACCAGCCATAGGAAGCGCGCAATTGCGAGTACTTGAGCAACAGCAGGGCAATCAAAGCGGTCCAGATTCAAATCTTCAGGGCGTTGGCGCTGGTGCCCAAGAAGGTCTTGATGCGCAGGTTCTGTTTGAGGGGGCGGAAGTAGACCTCCACGTTCCAACGCTCGCGACAGGTGCGCGCCGCCGTGGTCGAGCCCAGCCCCAGATGGTTGGTCAACAGCAGCAGGGGGTGGTGATCCCAATCAGATTGCCGATGTCAGCAGAATCCCAACCCGAGGTTGCGTGAAATCGATTTGCTTCGGAACGCGCACACAAATTGCGTACGCGGGCAAAACCTGTGGAGATCTGCAATGCCTCCAGCACCAAGCATCTGGCCGCGATCAGGAGCCTCTACAAGCATCTTCAGGCTTGGGCAGATTCGTGCAGACAACCTTGAGTCAATTCTTGAGTCAATTAAAGATTAACGACAAGCGCGTCAGTTCGACCGAGAAGAACCGACGGAGCACTCGGGAACTATGCTGAATGAGTAGGTCGCCGGATTAGGAACGAAAAGTCGCCTTCACGCTTACTAACAAAAGAGGGGATCCAAAGAGAAACACCTGCAAAGCGACTCCGCAGTTAGCGTCGGGACCCACGCCTCCAAGCCATCTTGCACGGCGCAAAATTCCCCTGCGAATCGCACCTATTCAAACTTTAGCAAGACCGCTTCGCTCGCCGCGAAGGCGTGGTGTCGGCGATTGCACCAGACTGTTGATCTATTTCCCCAGTGCCAAGCCATTTAGATTCAGTAAGTGATTGGTGCGAAAGAGGGGACTCGAACCCCTACGGCCTTGCGGCCACCAAATCCTAAGTCTGGTGCGTCTGCCAATTCTGCCACTTTCGCATTTCGGCGTAAGCCGTTATGGCAAAATAGTTGGAATCACTTGAACCGGCGCCCTTCGAAATGCTGAAATTCGCCGGCGGCAGTTCGGGTGTCAGTGGTCTTTGCGCCAAAATGGATGCATGGGCTATTGCTTCTAGGTTTCTCGCTTGCGCAATTGGGCGCCGACAAGTACGGCGGCAACGGCTTTCGCTGTGCGCGCGAAGTGTTCACTCCTTGACTCTTTTTCTTCCTATTGACCCATGGGGGGAGCGGGACGTTACCAATGGCGTCAACCGAATATCCGAACTGAGGCACAACCAGCGTGACTCCTCGCTTTTCGGTCGCGTTTGATTTCACGTAAACTTATTTTCGGGAGCCTGGTATGAACCAACCCGTAAGGATTACAATTGAGTTTCCCTCAATAGAAGAAACAGCCCGGATTATGGGAGTACCCCCATCACGCGTGAAGGAATTGGTGGAGCTTGCCAGGAGCATCCGAGTTGTATCGAAACGTTCTGCGCACCGTCCTGCGGCAGTAAAGTGGGATTGCGCTGCTTCATTTGGACCACGGCTTCAATGAGTTCTTTGGTGGGTCCTTTGGGGCCGGGCTTACCCCTGCGCTGGGAGGAGAAGAGCCGGCGATACTTGCGGTTCCTCAGAGCCTAGTGGAGGCTCAAGAGGGTCGAAGGTTTCACAACGATGGCTGAACAGATCAGGCGGGCGGGGCGAATGAGGAGAGCACACAAACCGGCGACGAGGCGATCTGAAGTGCGTAGATGGGGTGACCGTTCCCCCCCCCTTTGCCTACCTCACCGAATCATCGCCGCGCGCTCAATTCGCTCCAGT
This sequence comes from Terriglobia bacterium, assembly GCA_050010335.1. Classification (GTDB taxonomy): domain Bacteria; phylum Acidobacteriota; class Terriglobia; order UBA7540; family UBA7540; genus Bog-366. The sequence goes on along the minus strand of JBEKLF010000134.1, from coordinate 7,666 downwards.
TCGGCCTTCTGATGCGCGTCCAGGTAATGCTTGGGCTCCTGCCCCAGGATGTCGCGCACCCGCTGCTCCGCTGATTCCTCAAACGTGTGCGAACCTCTTGCCTCCCAGTCGCTGCGCCGCGCACGCACGGCCATTTGCGCCCGGCTCAGGACTTGGCGAAAATGCTTCAGGGTGTGCGGAGAATTCAGGAAGTCCCCCGACCTGCCCGCTTCTTGAATGTCGGCAAACGCCAGCCCCTCGCGATCCACCGGAAACCCCCTTTGAAAGCGCAGGAAATAGCCGGCCATCTCGTCATCGGTCACGAGCGCCTCGCACGACATCGCCAGCGTGGATTCCAGGTTGCCGGCCCCCCAGATGAAGTTGACACCCGCGGCGGCGTGGGCCAAGCCGCCCATCATTTTCTCGAAGGCCGCTTGCGCATCAGCGCAGGGGGATTCCGTGGACATCCAGGACGCGCAGGGGAGGCCGTGGAAACGCGCCATGTCGGCCCCCGCCGCCTGAAGGAGGTAATTCTCCGGCGCGCCCGTCAGCGCCAAGGCTGCGGACATGTCAAAGACGTGGGCAAATCCCACGTTGTAAAAGCACGGCCGCCCAGGCTCCAACAACTGATTGATGACCAGTCCGCTCAAGGTGTCGGCGTCACCAATCACCATGCACCCGGCCAAGGTGACCGGCGCCGTGGCTCCTGCCAGGGGTTCGGAGTTGATCATGGCAGGAACGCCCAGGCCCGCCGTCTCCTTGAAGACGGCCAGCGCCAGGGCCGTCCAGTGCAAGGGGCTAATGATGCTGAAACCTGTGCTGACGATGGGCCGGTCGCGCAAGGTTGTGCCGTCTAAGAGAACTGTGGCCATCTCCATCACCGTGCGTGCCCCCGCTGGCGTGAAGATGCACGGCCGCAGATGCTTGCCCGTGTTCTCCGCCATAATGCGAAAGCCCACGAAATCCCGGCTGGTGGGGGGGTAGTCGGCGAGGGAAGTTCCCACCATGCCTTGAATGTTCGGGCAGGCATCGACGACACGCGCCAGTTCGGCCAAATCGGCCGCCCGCAAATCGCCACGGACCCGGCCGCGCGTGATGTAAAGCGCGTTCCCCGTCAGCACCAGCGTCCCACCTTCCGGACTCAGTTGCCAAAGATGACCATTGCGGTCGGCAATCCTGACTTGGCGGGGAGCCTGCTGAAGAGCCCATTCCACCAAGCGGGCGGGAATGTGGACGCGATTCTCCCCATCCACCATGGCGCCCGCCTCCTGCATCATGCGGATGGTTTCCGGATCGTCAATACGAACGCCCAAATCGCTCAGGACGCCCAGAGCAGCTTGATGGATTTTCTCGCAATCGGCGCGTGTTAGTGGCAAGGGAAAATTCCTTTATGAAGAAAATTGGACGTGAATTTGCCGAAGTTCTGAATAAATTACAGCGGCGATTCTACAACGTCATCCTGCGATTGGATACATGGGGAATGGCCCTTTACCCGGGATTTCCTTTTTAACATCTCCAAGCCCGGTACTATTCGCCCCGAGGGCCCGGCAGCTTGACCCGTTTTCCCGCGATTCCTCGGACACCTCGCCATCCCCCCTGCTTGTTTCCCCAGGGTTTCTCCTGCCGGTTGCGGACTCTACCCTGCGGGCAAGGGCAGCGACTCGATCCGCCCTACCATCCTCGTAACCCGCCAAGCGGCTATACACCGATTGCCGCAGCAGGTCGGGGAGGGGCAACCGCGTGTTCGTCCCTCGCGGGTCCGTCAAGTGCTGGGCGATCAGTTCGCCCAAGCCCAAACGCTCGTCCAACTCACGCACCAGAATCAGGCCGCCGTCGGAGGTGACTCGCGACCCTTGGAAATCGATCTTCAGAGAAGCGTTGAAAGAGAGCTGAAAGGGCTGATTCTGTTTCTCACCCATTGGGTGTCGTCCTCCGGAACGTCTTCATTACGTTCAAACCCCTATGAACATTGATGCCGAAGGACATCCAAAGATTCGTAAGTGGAGTTCAAAATGGAAATATGGGGTAAAAGGATCTACTCGACGTGCCCGATCAAGGGGTCGTAGATCCTGATTCGACATCTCGCGGCCTGTTCAGCGCCTTCCTAAACATACCGTACGACAGCGCTTCGTCACTTCGCTTGCGGCAGCTTGTCCAAACTACAGCCCGGCCCTTGGACGATGACCTGCGGCTCCGCCGCTTGCTATGCGGAAAGGCGGAGCCTTTCCGCGGAGCAACGGGCGAAGCCCCGTCAAGCGACTTGATCCCTCGCTAATTTGGACAGCATTGACTCGCCCCACCCCTTGGGGAACCATATCCTGAGTATGGGTCCCCCTCCTGATTCTGAAGCACTCTACCAACATCCATCCGCAAAGTCCGGGCTAATAGCGCCCAAAGCAGCGTCCAAAGGTCGAGTCCAAACCTGTTTCCAAATCCGTTGCCCGCCAAAAAGAATCCGTATAAACTCCCTGTTCGTAGTATTAGAAGGAGCGCGGAGTGGAGCCGATGACGGGCCACGAGCCTGTTCGCCGGGAATCTGACGAGGGCCTGATTCGCCGCATCCTGAGTGGCGATGAGGTGGCGCTCGGTGTCCTGTACGATCGTTATGGCGGACGCGTGTATTCCGTGGCCAAGCGCATCCTGCAGGACGATGGAGCGGCGGAAGAGATCCTCCAGGACATCTTCCATCAGCTCTGGCGCAACGCCGCCGCCTTTGATTCCGCGCGCGGGGCCCTCGGGAGTTGGCTGCTGTTGATGGCGCGGAACCGCTCGATTGACCGCTTGCGCCGCCGAATTCCCGCGGCCACAGAAGAGGTAGCGGCAACCTTGCACGGGCCGGGGCTCGACATCGAGAATGCCGTGGCGGCCAATGAAATGACGGAACGCGTGCGCGAGGCCCTGCGCGCTCTACCGGAGGCACAACGCGAAGCCATGGAACTCGCCTACTTCGAAGGACTCACCCAAAGCGAAATCGCCAAACGCACGGGGGATCCTCTCGGCACGGTGAAGACGCGGCTGAGGACCGCGCTGGCTTCGCTTAAGGCGGAACTTGGCGAATAAGGGATTATGAACGCGCATCCCCAATACGTAGAGGACTTCGAGCTTTACGAGCTCGGTGTGCTCGACGGCGACGATAAGGCCGAGTTCGAAGCTCACTTGGCCGGCTGCGCCGAATGCCGGGCGAAGATTGCTTCCGCCCGGACGCGGGTGGCGAAGCTCGCGCTGGCCGCTCCGCCGAGTGAGCCTCCACCGGCTGCGCGCGAACGCATCCTGGAATCGTTCCGGGCACGTGGCCCCCAGCCACGGCAGGCCATCCAACCCGCCCCTGCCCGCCGCGGATTCTGGTCGCCCGCGTGGGCCTGGACGTTTGCGGCCGCCTGCGTCATCCTTCTCGCGGCCGCCGTATGGCTAGCCAACACTAACTTGCGGCGTTCCAAGAGGCTGGCCGACCTGGAACTCTCGCACCAGCAGCTTGAGACCTCCAATCTCGAACTGAAGGCCACGGCCGCGCGCGCGCAAACGGTGTTAGACATTTTGTCCGGACCCCAAACCACCCAGGTCGCGCTATCGCCAGCGTCCACGCCGCCAGTCCCACACGGAAAAGCCTTTTACAATCGCGATAAGGGGTTGCTGTTCTATACTGCGAACCTTCACTCGCTCTCGAGCGATCACACCTACGAGTTGTGGCTGATACCCACGGTGGGCAATCCCGTAGACATCGGCATCTTTAATACGGACACCCAGGGGAACGGCCAAGTGATCCTGACCACTCTGCCTCAGGGTCTAACCGCCAAGGCGTTTGCCGTAACCATCGAACGCGCTGGCGGAGTACCGGCTCCAAAGGGGCCGATGGTCCTTGTCGGCCCGGTTTCCTAAAGCCCATCCGTTCTGCTTCAATTCAAACTTCACCTTCAGGATCTCTAGGGTCGATCGAGACGGTTCCCTCCATCGCACAAATTTCGTCGACACTCCAAAGAACATGCAATCCGTCCGGCCTTCAGCAGACGTACTTGTATACGGGCAACCATTCTGTGAACTGAGCTGGAGTTCGGTCGTCCCAATTTCGCGGTCTGGCGGATGGCTGCACTGCTCGCCGGGCCGACAGTTGGGGCTTGAACCGAAAGCTTGTGTGTACGTGTCTCCGTTCACTTGTTTCACCTATTTTGAAATTCAATTCTTGAAGATGAGGTGCTTGATGAAGACCAGGATTCTCCTTGCCACTCTAACCTTGGCCTTGCTGACAATCTCCGCTGCTGCGGTCTTGCTTGTGGGTCCGGCCGGGGTCATGGCCTCCAGCCACCGCGAGGCGCCGATCACGGCTCTCGACCCGATGGCCGACATCACCGATCTTTGGGCTTTTCGCAGCTACGATATCAACGGTAACGATACCAATCCCCCGAGTATCACGATGATCATGGGCGTCAATCCCTTCGAGGAGCCTGCTAATGGGCCGAATTGGTTTCCCTTCGATCCTCAGATTCTCTATACAATCCACGTCGATAACACTAATTCGGGGACGGGCGATATCGTCTTTCAATTTCGTTTCTCGACCCACTACCAATTGCCTACGGTCTATACGGGATTGGCGGGCTTCAATTCCGGTTCCGGCGGCACCGCGCCGGGGGTCCCACCGCAGATTACTGATTTCGCGAATCCGGGCCTGAATTTCCGGCAGACCTATACCGTCACCATGATCAAGGACGGAGTCACCACTCCAATTCGGAACAGCGACGGCTCACCGTTTTATGTGGTGCCGGCCAACGCCGGTTCGCGCACGATTAAATACGCCGATCTCTACGCCGCCGGTACCTACACCAACACCAATAAGGGCATTTCGGTGTTTTCCGGACCTGTCGACGATCCCTTCTTCATCGACCTCGGGGCTGCGTTTGACACTGCGAACTTCCGGCTTCTCGAAGGGGGGCCACCGCACGGAACAGGCGTACCGGGAGTTCTCTCCGCTTCTGAAGATGCTGCAAATGAGAACTTCGCTCCCGACACAGTTTCCGGTTACGCGGTAGACGTAATTGCCATTCAGGTGCCAATCGCTATGCTGACCAGGACGGGACAGGTTGAGCCTGCGACGTCCCCGTCCGCTACGATCGGAGTCTGGGCCCAGACTGCGCGGCCGGAGATTGCGATACGCCATAACATCGCTGGGACAGGCACACCTGCCACGTACGAAGGCGCTTTCAGCCAGGTGCAGCGTCTCGGCAATCCGCTCATCAATGAGCTCATCATCGGGACGGGATCGAAGGACTACTGGAGCATGTCCAGGCCCGTGAATGACTCTCAGTTCGCGGATTTCGACTTGAACCCACTCTTCGTAACGGTTGTCGACTCCCTTTATTCTGTGCTCGCGCCGGGAGCTCTTTACTCTCCACCTGCTCCGCGCTACGACCTGCTTCCCCTGGTGGAGTATGTGGCTCCCATCGCCGCCAAGGGTACCTCCACCGGTCCGATTGCAGACTTGCTTCGGTTGAATACCGGTGTGGCCCCCACGCCCCCCGGTAGCGCCAGCCGCTTGGGGTTACTTGCCGGCGATGGCGCTGGTTTCCCGAACGGCAGGCGACTGGCTGACGACGTGGTGGACATCACCTTGCGTGTTGCGGTGGGAGGGGTCTTGGCAGGCGACAAGTGCGGCGCCAGCCACAGCACAAGTTGCGACGTCTTTCCCAATAACGCGCTGGGTGATGGGGTCAATGTCAATGATGTGGACACCGATCTCGCCAGCGATGGCATGACCAATCTGGTCGAACCCAACACTCACTTCCACACCTCGTTCCCCTATGTTGATTACTGCCCGAGCGGGCGCAACCGGCGGCATATCGATCCCGGGGAACCTGGTTGCACCGCCGGATCAGGGCCTCCTTGCCCGGTCCAGTAAATGCAACCAGCGCTTAGGGCTGAACATGAGTGGGCAGTAGGCACGCAACGGGGATGGGCGTCCGAAGCTTGGCGGATCGCTCGGCGCCTTCCCCGCGCTTCCAAGCGTGTGGCAGGAAATCTAGTCTCACCAGGACCTCAATGAAAACTCTCGCATTCGTGCTGTTACTAACTTTCTGTGGTTTTGTGGCGCCTAGCGCCGCGGAGGATAGTTCGCCCTCCCCGGCGGAAATTTGCATCGCAGCCGCACAAAAAGTCCTGCAAAAGCAGCCCAACCGCTATCAGGCTTATAACGACCTGGCATTGGCGCTAGTTCGCCGCGCACGGGAGACCGCGGACAACTCATACTATCGGCAGGCCCAGGTAGCCATTGAGAGTTCCCTCCGGATCCAGCCAGAGAATTTTGAGGGAGGGCAGGCGCACGTCGCTCTTCTGCTGGCTGAACACAGCTATCGCCCGGCACTCGAAGAAGCTCAGGCGTTGAACCACCGGATGCCCGACGCCGTGCTGATTTGGGGATATGTGGCTGAGGCCGAATCAGCTCTCGGGGATTATAAACAAGCGGAAGAATCTGCGCAGTGGATGATGAACCTTCGCCCCGGCAACCTTCCGGCGTATCTTACCGGCGCAGCTCTGCGGCAGGGCTGGGGTGACATTGATGGTGCTTTGGATTTCTTGAGTAAGGCGCTCCAGCAGACGCCCCCGCTCGAGACCGAAGACACGGCCTGGATCATGACCAGGATGGCGCAGCTCCACCGGCAGGCGGGGCGAACCGGGGCAGCCGATGCGCTGCTCGATCAAGCGCTGAAGACGTTTCCCGAATACTACCTCTCGCTCGAAGAGTTGGCTGAAGTTCGCTTGGCCCAGCACCGCTACGCCGAGGCGGTGGAACTGATGGAAAAGCGCAACCGAAGCTTTGCCAGCCCATCAAGCTTTCTTCTTGCGGCGCGGGCTTTCGAGCATGCAGGAAGGCCGGCGGAAGCGGCTACCCTGTACGCAGAATTTGAGCGCGAGGCACACACCAAAACCGCGCTCTCCGACAATGCCAACATCCAATTGATCTCCTATTACGCGGAGCACGCCCGAGAGCCCCAGGAAGCGCTTCGTATTGCCCACTTGGAGATAGGGAGCCGCCACGATGTCTGGACCCTTGACGCGTACGCTTGGGCTCTCTACGCGAATGGTCAATACGACGAGGCTGGCCAGCAGATTGAGAAGGCTCTTGCCGTCGGCACGCGTGACGCGGTTCTCTTTTATCACGCGGGAGAAATCGAGGCGGCCTCCGGAAAAAGGGTCGAGGCAAATCGTTATTTTGAACAGTCTCTTGACCTTAATCCTACTTCGGAAGTGTCGGACGCAGCCCGACGTGCGGTTAACCAATCCGGAAAGTTAGCGGCGGCTCGGTAGGGCGACCCTTGCGGCCGCCGTGAGCAGCCATAAGGTCTACCCCTACGAACATTTGGACCGCATGGGAGCAGGAGATGGGAACAGTCGGAAGACCTAATGAAGCGGTGAAAGTAACGTTTCCCTCTACCCGCATTAAGAAATCGGCCTCAATGCTCGTGTCGGCCGTGCTGACTACATGCGCCGTCGGCGCTGGTCAAAATTCCACCGACGCCAGTATCCGATCTTTGCAGACTCACCTCAGGATGTATCCCCAGGACTTTAAGGCATACGACCAACTAGGAGCCCGTCGGAGATAAGGTTTCCAAGTCTTTACCCTTTGCCGGCCTTGGTCTCATTGAGTCGGATGTTGGGCCTTTGACCCCGGCCAAGCCGACTGGAAGAGGACCTCGCCAAG
>JBEKLF010000133.1:0-22651 GCA_050010335.1 Terriglobia bacterium | reverse complement strand
ACGACCGACGTGACGGGGGTGGCGACGCTACCAGCGGGGACGGAAATGGTGATGCCGGGAGACAACGTGAGCCTGGAAATCGAACTGATCACGCCGATCGCCATGGAGAAAGGGCTGCGCTTCGCCATTCGCGAGGGCGGCCACACCGTCGGCGCCGGGACCGTCGCCGAGATTTTGAAGTAGAGTGGACAGCAATCAGCGATCAGCCGTCAGCAAGACGGCGTGGCTGAAAGCTGATGGCTAATAGCCAAGGATTGAAATAACGATGCTGCACCAGAAAATTAGGATTCGTCTCAAGGCATACGATCATAGGATTCTTGACCAGTCAGCGGCAGAGATCGTCTCGACGGCAAAGCGTACGGGCGCGCAGGTGGCGGGGCCGATCCCCTTGCCCACGATCAAGAACAAGTACTGCGTGCTGCGGTCGCCCCACACGGACAAGAAATCACGCGAGCAGTTCGAGATTCGAACGCATAAGCGGCTGGTGGATATCTTGGAGCCGACCTCCGGAACGATCGAGGCACTGACTAAGCTCGATTTGCCTTCGGGAGTGGACATCGAAATCAAGGCGTTTGGCAAAGAACATACGAAGTAAGTAGTCCCTTGTCCTTTGTCCCTTGTTCTTGGCGGACGGAAACCTGCTAACGGACAAATGACAAGTGACAAGGGACAAGTGATGAACATGGTAAAAGCCATACTCGGCAAAAAGCTCGGCATGACGCAGGTTTTCGCTGAAAACGGCGACGTGGTACCAGTGACCGTGTTGAAAGCGGGCCCGTGCGTTGTGGTGCAGCGCAAGACAGCGCAGACGGACGGGTATGAGGCCGCGCAACTGGGACTGGTCGAGGTGCCTCCTCCCCGGCGGGTGAAAAGGCCCCTGGAGGGACACTTCAGAAAGGCGAGCGCGAATCCCGTGCGCTTCCTTCGCGAAGTGCCCTTGGCGCAGGACGGCGGCGACCTAAAGGTCGGGGACAAAGTCCTGGTGGATGTTTTCGCCGTCAACGACCGTGTCGATGTTGTCGGCACCTCGAAAGGGCGCGGGTTTGCGGGGTTCCATAAGCGGCACCATTTTGGTGGAGGCGGCGAAGCGCACGGTTCCATGTTTCACCGCGCGCCGGGCTCGATTGGCGCCTCGGCGTTTCCCTCGCGAGTCATGAAGGGCATGCGCGCTGCCGGTCACATGGGGAACGCGCAAGTGACTACGCGGAACCTCAGGGTGGTACAGGTGCTGGCGGATGAAAACACGATTTTGATCGAAGGATCCGTACCTGGCCCACAGGGCGGGTACGTAATTGTGCACAAGGCCAAGGCGCCCCATAAGTGAGAGCAGGCAGAAAGCAGTAGGCAGTAGGCACAAGGACGAACATGGCAACCGTTGAAGTCAAAAATCTTGAAGGGCAGACGTTGAGGGATCTCCAGGTCTCCGACGAAGTTTTTGGTTCGAGGCCCAACCAGAGCCTGCTTTGGGAAGCGGTCAAGCAGTATCTGGCCAGCCAGCGTCGCGGCACTCACAAGACCAAGAGCCGCGGCGAGGTGAGTGGTGGTGGCAAGAAGCCGTGGCGGCAAAAGGGAACCGGCCGCGCTCGCGTGGGAAGCAATCGCAGTTCCCTGTGGCGGCACGGCTCGATTGCCCACGGCCCTCAGCCGCGTGATTACTCCTACGCGCTTCCAAAGGGAATGCTGCGGGGGGCCTTGCGGTCGGCATTGGCGGCGAAATTTCAGGACCACAAGCTGACGGTGGTGGATCAATTCAACTTGGGCGAGCCCAAGACCAAAGGATTCTCCGGAGCGCTGCACAGGCTGGGTTTGGAAAAGGGAGTACTGATCGTGGACGATGCGGTAAGCCGCAACCTGGAACTTTCCTCGCGGAATGTGCAGGGATGCGACCTGGTGCGGCGGCACGAACTGCACCCTTACCACGTGCTGAGTCACAATCAGTTGCTGATTTCTGAGGGGGCGCTAACGCGGCTCCAGGAGGCGCTGCGATGAACCTGAGCCCTTACCAAGTATTGCGGAAGCCCATCGTCACGGAAAAGAGTTTGGCGGCGAAAGAGGGAGATCGGACACTGTGCTTCAAGGTTGATCCACACGCCACCAAAACGGAAATAAAGGAAGCGGTACAGATCGTTTTCAAAGCCAAAGTGGAGTCCGTGCACACTTCCACCTTTTTGGGCAAGGAGCGCCGGCGGGGGAAAACAGTGGGCCACCGCCCGGAATGGAAGAAGGCTTATGTCAAGCTCCGGTCAGGCGAGAAAATGCCGGAGTACACGGAAAGCGCGTAAGCAAGCTTGATGAGTCGAGCGGCGCGTGCCGCGGAAGATGAAGGTTATGGGAATCAAAACTTACCGACCCTATACGGAAACACGGCGGTTTCAAACTGGTCTGACTTTTGAGGAAATCACGACCTCGCAGCCCCATAAGTCACTCTTGGAGCCGAAAAACCGCATTTCAGGCCGGAACAACCAAGGGGAAACCACGATTTGGCGCCGCGGTGGAGGCCACAAGCGTCACTACCGGGTGATTGATTTCAAGCGCGACAAGACCGGCGTTCCCGCGCGCGTGGCCACCATCGAGTACGACCCGAATCGTTCCGCCTTTATCGCCCTGCTAAGCTACGCCGACGGCGAAAAGCGATATATCCTCTATCCGCAGGGCCTGAAAGTGGGAGACCACGTGGTTTCCGGACCGGAAGCGGATATCGTGACTGGCAACTCGCTTCCTCTGAAGAACATTCCTGTGGGCACGATGATTCATAACATCGAGATGCGCCCCGGGAAGGGTGGGCAGATGGTTCGTAGTGCCGGGGGTTCGGCGCAGTTGCTGGCAAAAGAAGGCGAATACGCCCAGGTGCGCTTGCCATCGGGGGAAGTTCGCAAGGTCTTCATTGAGTGTGTGGCCACCATCGGTCAGGTTGGAAACCTGGACCACGAAAACATCTCCATCGGCAAGGCCGGCCGAAAGCGCTGGATGGGAATCCGTCCCACCGTGCGGGGCGTTGCCATGAACCCGGTGGATCATCCTCTGGGTGGCGGAGAAGGCAAGACCTCCGGTGGCCGCCATCCCGTGACGCCCTGGGGCCAGCCGACACGCGGTTACAAGACAAGAAACAACAAATCTACGGACCGTTATATCGTCAAGCGGCGGGAGAAGAAGTGAAGAAGCGGTCGGCTGTCAGCACTCAGCTTTAGCATTGGCTGTTGGCTGAAAGCTGAAAGCTAACAAGCGGGAGGGCAACTTGGGAAGGTCGCTGAAAAAGGGTCCGTTCGTGGACGATCACTTGATGAAGAAGATTGAACTGCTCAACCGGCGGTTCGAAAAGAAAGTTGTCAAGACCTGGTCGCGGCGGTCCACGATTGTGCCCGAGATGATCGGTCACACGATTGCCGTCCACAATGGCAAGAAGTTCATTCCCGTTTACGTCACGGAGAATATGGTGGGACACAAGTTGGGCGAATTCTCACCGACCCGTACCTTCAAGGGGCACGGTGTAAAAGTCGCGGCGGAGAAGGCTGCCGCGGCGGCGGCGCCTCCACCGGTTACTGGCGGCCCGAGGGCGGCAGCGCCTCCGGCGGGTGCAGGAGGCGGCAGCTAATTTTCGGGTCTCTGACCCCGAAGTTCAGGTGAATCGATGGAAGCAAGCGCCACATACAAGTACATAAGAATCTCGCCGCAGAAAGCTCGATTGGTCGTAGACCAGATTCGCGGCAAGAGCGTCAGCCAGGCACTCAGTATTCTGAATTTTACGAAGAAGCGCGTGACGCATGACCTCGAAAAGATTCTGCGCTCGGCGGTTTCTAATGCCGAGCAGAAGTCAGAACATCTCGACGTTGACGACCTGGTGGTTTCGAGGATTTTCGTCAACGAAGGTCCGCGGCAAAAGCGCGTGCGGCCGGCTCCCCAGGGTCGCGCCTTTCGTTACCAGCGCCGAACAAGTTCGATCACGGTTGTGGTGGAAGCGCCGGAAAAGTAGTTTACCGTCTGCGCGCTCGGACGACGAAAAGTAAGAAGCCAGCAGCACGCAGGGGTCAGAGATCAGTGAAGGCTCTGCTTGAAGCCAATTGCTAACTGCTGAAGGCTCTAAAGGAGGCATAGGGTGGGTCAGAAAGTTCATCCTTACGGGTTCCGCCTGGGATACAACAAAACGTGGAAGTCGCGTTGGTTTGCTAAGAAAGAATACGCTGAGCTGCTCCACGAAGACCTGAAGCTTAAGGCGCGGCTTAAAGACCAACTCCGCGCCGCCGGTGTAGCGTCGATTGAAGTCGAGCGTCCCGGCAACAAGCTCAAGGTTACTATTTTCACTGCGCGGCCCGGCATTATCATTGGCCGCAAGGGTGCAGAAATCGACCGCCTCCGGCAGGAAATTCAGAAGCGCACGGGTCGCGAAGTTCTTCCCATCAATATCCAGGAAGTGCATCGCCCGGAGCTGAATGCGCAATTGGTGGCGGAAGCGATCTGCCTGCAACTCGAAAAGCGCGTTGCCTTTCGCCGCGCTATGCGGAAATCGGTGGATTCAGCCTTACGATTTGGCTGCAAAGGAATTAAAATCCGGTGCGGTGGGCGCCTGAACGGCGCGGAAATTGCGCGGTCGGAGTGGTACCTGCAAGGCCGTTTGCCGCTGCATACGCTGCGCGCCGATATCGATTATGGACAGGCTGAAGCGCGGACAACCTACGGAGTGATCGGCGTGAAGTGTTGGATTTATAACGGCGAAATCTTGGAGCAGAAACGGCGGGCGGAGAAGCCCGCTGCTGTAGCCGCGCCTGTCGCCCCTGTGGCGCCGGTGCCGCCGGTGGCGCAAGAGAAGTCTCCAGTTGCCAATCCCGGTGTGTAAGGGAAAGCCGATGGGTGCCAACTGCGCTCTGAATATCTAGAACTGAGAATGAAATCATGTTAATGCCGAGCAAAGTTAAGTATCGCAAGCAACAGCGCGGACGTATGTGCGGCAAGGCCTGGCGCGGCTCCGATATGTCGTTTGGGGATTTCGGATTGAAGGTCCTCGAGGCGGGATGGATTTCTGACCGGCAAATTGAAGCTAGTCGCGTCGCCATCATGCGATTTATCAAGCGCGGCGGGAAGCTCTGGATTCGAATTTTCCCCGATAAGCCGGTAACCAAGAAACCCGCCGAAACCCGTATGGGTAAAGGCAAGGGCGCCCCTGAGTTCTGGGTGGCAGTGGTAAAGCCGGGACGGATTCTGTTTGAAATGGAAGGCGTGCCGGAAGCAGAGGCGCGCGAGGCATTGCGGCTGGCCAGTCACAAGCTGCCACTGCCGACACAGTTTGTGTCGCGAGCCCAGTCAGTCTAACCGGTCATGGAGCAGAAGTCATGAAACTGGAGAAGGACAAACGATGGAAGTGGCCCGCAGAAAAAATGCGGGAGTGGACTGACGCGGAGTTGAAAACTCGCGACCGGGAGTTTTCCGATCAACTCTTCCGGCTGAAATTCCAGATGGCGGGCGGCCAATCGGAACACCTTACTGCCGTCCGGGAGCTGCGCAAGGGGATCGCGAGAGTTAAAACATTGATGCGTGAGCGCCAAAGCGGCGCAACCCAAACGAAGTAGGTGCAAGGTGACGGAAACAGCGGTCGGACAGGCGCAGAGCGCCACACAAGGCAAGCGGCAAGAAAAGGTGGGGGTAGTCACCAGCAATAAGATGCAGAAGACGGTGGTGATTACCGTGGAGCGACAGGTTACCCATCCTCTCTACAAACGCGTGGTGCGGCGGTCGAAGAACTTTCTTGCGCACGACGAAAAGAATGAGTGCCGAGTGGGCGACACGGTCAGAATCCAGGAGACCCGCCCCTTGAGCAGCCGCAAGCGGTGGCGAGTAGTGGAAATTGTGGCCAAGGCGACATTGGTCGCGCCCGTGCCGGAGGTGCAAGTATGATCGGGATGCGGACCATTCTGCAGGTGGCGGATAATTCCGGAGCGCGCAAGCTGTCCTGCATCTTGCCCCTGGGCGGCGATGTGGGATTGCAGGCGGGCTTGGGAGACATCATTACCGCGGCGGTGAAAGAGGCCGCTCCTGACAGCGCGATTCCCAAGGGCAAAGTGGTGAAGTGCGTCATCGTCCGGATGCGGAAAGAGCAACGACGCCGCGACGGCAGCTATATCCGGTTCGATGAAAATGCCGCGGTGCTGATCACTGACGCCAATGAGCCGGTAGGAACGCGCGTTTTCGGACCGGTGGCACGCGAACTGCGTGAGAAGAAATTCCTGAAGATTGTTTCTTTGGCGCCCGAAGTTCTGTAAATGCAGTAGACAGCAAGCGCGCTCTCAGGATCGACGTCGAGAGCGGGACGGCCGCGAGGGGCGGAGAGGTACCATGGATATTCGTAAGAACGATATCGTGCAAGTGATTGCGGGGCGAAGCCGGGGGCCTTCGGGACAGCCGACACGGGGAAGGGTCCTGGAAGTCGAGCCCACTAAGCAGAGAATTTTCGTCGAGCACGTGAACATGGTGAAGCGGCACGTGCGGCCCAACCCCGCCAAACAGATTCGTGGCGGAATCCTGGAAAAGGAAGGCCCCATCCACGTTTCTAATGTGGCGCTGGTTTGCAGCGAATGCGGGCCCACGCGCATTCAGCACCGCGAAATGGCGGAAGGCAAGAAAGTGCGCATCTGCTCCACGTGTAAGAAATCCTTGGATAAGTAAAGGCCGGGAGGAAAGAACGTAATCATGGCTCCGAGACTGAAAGAGCGATACCAAAAGGAAGTCGTGCCGGTCCTGGTGAAGGAATTCAGCTACACCAACGCCAACGCTGTTCCACGCTTGCGAAAGATTGTGGTCAACATGGGGTTGGGAGAAGCGATCCAGAATGCCAAGCTGCTCGATTCGGCCTCCGCGGAACTGGGCCAGATCACAGGGCAGAAGCCTGTAATTACACGCGCGCGAAAGTCGATCGCCAATTTCAAGCTGCGGAAGAACATGCCCATCGGAGTGGTGGTGACCTTGCGCGGCGATCGTATGTACGAATTCTTCGACCGCCTGACCAACGTTGCCATGCCGCGCGTTCGCGATTTTCGCGGCGTCTCCACGCGCGCATTCGATGGCCGGGGGAACTACACGCTGGGCCTCCGCGACCAGTTGGTTTTTCCGGAAATTGACTATGCCAAGGTCGACAAAACCAAAGGCATGAATATTACAATCGTTACTGATGCCAGGACCGACGCTGAGGCCATGGCATTGCTGCGGCACCTGGGAATGCCCTTCCGTTCGGATGCTGTACGGCGGCAAGCCGCGGCACAGGCCAGCGAAAAGGCAGGGGGGTAAAACGTGGCACGTACTTCCATGATGGCCAAATTGCGCAAGAAGCCGAAATTCAAAATTCGGCACCGGAACCGCTGTCTGATTTGCGGGCGGCCGCGCGGTTACCTCGGCAAGTTCAAGATGTGCCGTCTCCATTTCCGGGAGTTGGCGCTTCGGGGTGATATCCCCGGAGTCATTAAATCGAGCTGGTAACACTGGACGAGAAGTTCGTCCAGTGCCAGAAGCGGGAGTCTTATGTCAGCCGTTACTGATCCCATCGCCGATATGCTCACTCGAATTCGCAACGGAATTCAAGCGCGTCATCCACGGGTGGATATGCCTTCCTCGAAGCTCAAAGTTGAGGTGGCTCGCATTCTGAAGGAAGAAGGCTACATCAGCAACTTCAAGGTGGGCGAAGAGGGCAAGAAGAAAGTTCTGAAGGTTTTCCTGAAGTACGCGACTGACGGGACGAATGCCATCGCCAGCATTGATCGGGTTTCGAAGCCCGGGCGCCGGGTCTACGTTGGAGCGCATGAGGTCCCTCGAATTCTGGGAGGGCTGGGAGTGAGCATCCTCACTACGCCGCGCGGAGTGCTGACCGGCAAGGCTGCCCGTAAGGCTGGAGTCGGTGGCGAAGTGCTCTGTAGCGTGGCCTAAAGTATGAATCCGGAGCCCGAGGTCCGGAGCCGGCAAGGGAACGCGGAGGCATGACCTTTGCGCCCGCGAAATGACAGACAGAACGTGATGCTACTATGTCAAGAATAGGACGAAAGATAATTGCTTTGCCCGCGGGCGTCACCGTGCAGACGGACGGACCGTCGCTGGCGGTGAAGGGGCCCAAGGGGACTCTGCGGATTCCTCTCCCCCACGGAATCCAGCTCGAAAAACAGGATGGCCATCTGCTCCTGAAGCGTGATAGCGACGAACAAGCGGCTTTGCATGGGCTGGCTCGCAGCCTGCTCGCCAACGCCGTTCATGGCGTGACCCAGGGCTTTGATCGACACCTGGACATTGTCGGGATTGGCTATCGCGCAGAGTCCAAGGGCAAGTCCGTGACGTTTACGCTCGGTTATTCGCATCCGATCGAGTTTGCGGTTCCCGATGGGGTTGCCATTAGTGTGGAAAAGCAAACGCATCTCATTGTGAGCGGTCCGGACAAACAACTAGTGGGGCACGTGGCTGCAAAGATTCGCGGCTTGCGCCCCCCCGACCCTTACAAGAATAAAGGTATTCGCTATACCGGCGAGCGCCTGAAGAAGAAGGTAGGCAAGGCGGCGGCAGCGGCCGGGGGCGCAGGCAAAGCAGGGTAGTTTGAGGCCAAGGAAAGCGGAGAGTTCCTGATGTTACAGATGGTTTCCAAAGACGTGGCGCGCCAGCGGATTCACGTGCGAATCCGCACCCGAGTGAGCGGACGGGTACAAGCGCCACGTCTAAACGTTTTTCGATCGCTCAAGCATATTTATGCCCAGGTCGTTGATGATAGCAGCGGCCACACCTTGGTGGCGGCGTCGACGCGCGACAAGGAAGTGCGCGCGACGCTCAAAAGCGGCGGGAACGTCTCTGCGGCAAAAGTGGTGGGGCAAGTTCTAGCCCAACGCGCCATCGCCGGGGGAATTCCCAGCGTGGTTTTTGACCGAGGTGGCTATGCCTATCACGGGCGCGTCAAAGCGCTGGCTGACGCTGCTCGCGCGGCGGGGCTGAAATTCTAGGGGATACGGCAGGAGGAAGACTTGGCGAATCGGATTGACCCGAACGCATTGCAGCTCAAAGACCAGGTGATCGCAATCAATCGCGTCACCAAGGTTGTCAAAGGCGGAAAGAACCTAAGTTTTGCGGCACTGGTCGTTGTGGGTGACGGCGCCGGCATTGTCGGTTATGGCTCCGGCAAGGCGCGCGAAGTTCCCATGGCGATTCGCAAAGGGATAGAGTCTGCGAAGAAGTCGCTGGCGAAGGTGAACGTGTCTCAGGGATCGATTCCCCACACGGTCACAGGCCATTACGGGGCAGGCAGGGTGTTGCTGAAGCCTGCGCCGCCTGGAACCGGAGTGATCGCCGGCGGTGCGGTGCGCGCGGTGGTGGAGGCGGCAGGAATTCAGAATGTGCTGACCAAATCCTTGGGAACCACCAATCCCTATAACGTGGTCAAGGCGACCATGGATGCTCTACTTCGGTTGCGCGACCTACAAGAGGTTGCAAATACCCGCGGCAAAGCTGCGGAGGAGATTTAGAAGGAAGCTGATGGCTAAAAGTGACCGCTGGCTGTTGACTGTCGGTTTCATAGAGGAAGACGAACTGTGGCGGAAAAGACACTCAAGACAATTCGAATTAAGTGGGTGAGAAGCGGGATTGGGTTTACCTACCACCAAAAGACGATCGTGCGGAGCTTGGGTTTGAACAAGCTGAATCATACCGTGGTGCGGCCCGACACGCCTCAGATCCGTGGAATCGTTGCTTCCGTGCCCCACCTCCTGGAGATTATCCCTCAGCCCGTGGCTCCGGCTTGGGCGTCGGTACCGGAATACACGGTCCATGCCCCAGTGGCAGCGCCAGCCGAACCTACTCCGGTGGTGGCAAAAGACGCTGGGGGCGAAGCGGCCGCAGTGCAACCTGAGGCCGCGGAAGTCACACCCGCTAATGCCAATCAAGAGAAAGAGTCCACGCCGGGAGGAAGCGAGCCGGCGTAAGCGAGCAAGGAATAGGCTGGAGATATATGGCGACACACATTGGAACACTCCGACCGCCGGTGGGGGCCAGTAAGCGCTCCAAGCGAGTCGGACAGGGAATGGGATCAGGTCACGGGAAGACGGCCACCCGCGGGGCAAAAGGCCAACGCTCAAGGGCGGGCATGCGCATGCGTCCGGGCTTCGAGGGCGGACAGATGCCGCTCCACCGCCGCCTACCCAAGCGGGGTTTCACCAACATTTTTCGCAAGATATACGCCGTCGTGAACCTGAAGGACCTTGAGAAATTCAAACCGGAGGAGAAGATCACGCCCGAGCTTCTCGTTGCGCGCGGCATGGTGAAGAAGTTGGGCGCTGGACTGAAAATCCTCGGTGGCGGCGAACTGAAGGCGGCACTTCACGTTTCTGCGCACTTTTTTTCCAAGTCCGCCCTGGAGAAGATCCAGAAAGCTGGCGGGAAGGCTGAGGTCATTTCGTAATGCTCGAGTCTCTTAAAAGCATTACCGAGATTCCGGATCTACGGAAACGCATCCTCTTTACTTTGGCGATGCTTGCCGTGTACAGGTTGGGTGCATTTATCCCTACCCCCGGCATCAATGCCGACGTTTTCGAACAGATGTTCAATCAAATGGGCGGCTCGCTGTTCGGACTCCTGGCGATGTTCTCCGGCGGCAGCCTGCGGCGTTTGACGGTTTTTGCTTTGGGAATCATGCCGTACATTACGGCTTCGATTATCCTGCAATTGCTCACGGTGGTTTCGCCGCATCTCGAAAAGCTCTCGAAAGAGGGCGATTTGGGGCGTAAGAAAATAACCGAATATACCCGCTGGATGACGGTGGGCTTGAGCGCATTCCAGGCTTTCGGAATCGCGATCGCCTTGGAGAGGCAGACAGCCTTGGGGGTTGGTCTGGTGGATCATCCGGGTCCTGCTTTCGTCTTCACCACTGTATTGACCCTGACCACAGGCTCTATTTTCATTATGTGGTTGGGCGAGCAGATCACAGCGCGCGGCATCGGCAACGGGATGTCGCTGTTAATTTTCGCCGGCATCGTGGTGGGGCTCCCGCGAGCGGCGGCAGACCTTTACGAAAAGGTTTTCGTCAATCACACTTGGAATTTTCTTGTGCTCTTTGTGCTTCTCGCCTTCATGCTAGCCATTGTCGGCTTCATTGTGTTTGTAGAACGCGGTGAACGGCGGATCCCCATCCAATATGCGAAACGGGTAGTGGGGCGCAGAATCATGGGCGGGGTTTCCACTCACCTGCCGCTCAAGGTGAACAGCGGCGGCGTGATGCCGATTATTTTCGCGGTTTCAATTCTAACGTTTCCACAAACGCTAAGTTTATTTCACCTCGATCAGAGCGGTATCGCCCTGATCCGTTATCTTGGTGCCGGCTTCACTTGGTTTTCCAAAGAGTTTGCCTATGGGGAGCCGCTTTACACGCTGACGTACGTTGTAATGATCATTTTCTTTGCCCATTTCTACCTTTCGATTATATATAACCCGGACGATGTTGCCGATAACGTCAAAAAGCAGGGTGGGTTCATGCCGGGTATCCGGCCGGGTAAGCGCACCGCTGACTACCTGGATGATGTCCTGACGAAAATCACCTGGGTGGGTGGCTTTTATCTAGCCCTGGTCGCGCTCATTCCTGAACTCATGCTGGCGGGACTTCGCCTAAACCACCTGCCGGGCTGGATGGGTGCTGGATGGTTCGATTCCCACTTGCCGACATGGATTCTGCACGGTCTCAATGTGAACTTCTATTTCGGCGGAACGTCCCTCCTGATCGTGGTGGGAGTGGCCATGGACACCGTGCAGCAGGTGGAAGCTCAGCTCATCATGCGGCACTACGAAGGGTTCTTGAAGAAGGGTAGGATACGGGGACGGCGGTCTTCGGCCCGATAAGGCGTTCGGAGGGAATTCATGCGAGCGCATGCTCTGATTTTTCTTGGAGCGCCCGGCGCAGGCAAGGGAACGCAAGCCCGGGAAGTCGCCAAGGAGTTTGGCATTCCGCAGATTTCGACCGGCGACATGTTGCGGGACGCGGTGAAGAGGCAAACCGTGCTGGGACTGGCGGCGAAAGCTAAGATGGAGGCCGGAGGGTTGGTCCCTGACGAAGTAGTCTGCGGCATTGTGGAAGAGCGCACAACAGAACCGGATTGCCAGAACGGCTTTATCCTCGACGGTTTTCCGCGTACGATTGCGCAAGCGCGGTTTGTCGATCGGATGCTTGCGGCGAAGGGCCAAGGGCGGCCGCAGGTGCTGGATATTGAGGTGGATGAGGAGCTGCTCCTGAAACGACTGACCGGCCGGCAGACCTGTTCGGTATGCGGAGAGATTTACAACGTCCACTTCAACCCGCCCAAGGTCGAGTGGATTTGCGATAAGGACGGGGGAAAGTTGCTGCGCCGGGCCGACGATAACGAGACCACTATCCGGCAGCGGCTGGAAGCGTACCATCAACAGACTCGCCCTTTAATCGAGTACTACCGGGGACTGGGCGTGCTGCTGGCAATAGACGGCAACAAGGAACCCGAGGTGATCGCCAAGGGGATTGTGGATCTCCTTTCAAAGGCATGATTATCTGTAAGTCATCGGTCGAAATCGAGAAGTTGCGGCGCAGCGGCAGGATGGTCCGTCAGGTCTTGGGCGAGATACGTGAGCAGGTGTGCCCAGGGATCACTACGCTGGACCTTGAGAAATATGTAGTGAAGCGGCTGAAGGAGCTGGGGACAAGACCCGCGTTCAAGGGCTACCGTGGTTATCCATGCTGCCTGTGTGCATCGGTCAACGACGAGGTTATACACGGGATCCCCTCGGGACGACGTACACTGAAAGAAGGCGACATCGTGAGCCTAGATATGGGTGTGGTGCAGGATGGATACTATGGCGATTCCGCCATAACCGTCCCTGTCGGCGCCATCAGCGAATCTGCTCAGCGCTTGCTTAAGGTGACCGAGGAAGCCCTGGAGTTAGCGTTGGAGAAGGTCCGCCTGGGGAATCGCCTGGGTGATGTTTCGGCGACGGTGCAACAATATGCCGAAAAAAACGGTTACTCTGTTGTGCGGGAGTTTGTGGGCCACGGGATTGGCAAGGCGATGCACGAGGAGCCACAGGTTCCAAATTTTGGCCAGGCGGGCCATGGGCCTTTGCTGAAAGAGGGCATGGTTTTTGCCATCGAACCCATGGTGAACGCTGGGGGGGCTGCCGTCCGCGTCCTTGACGATAACTGGACAGCAGTCACGGTTGACGGCAAGCTATCCGCGCACTTCGAGCACATGGTTGCGGTCACCCAAAATGGACCCGATGTCTTGACACGGTTGTAACATGGCTGTCAGCTCTCAGCTATCATCTGTCGGCCAAGGCACGAAGCGAATTTCAAGGACGAAGGGTTGGGATGCGACGACAGAAAGACGATAGCTGAAAGCTGAGTGCTAAAGAGTATGGCGAAGGAAGATGCGATCGAGGTTACGGCAACGGTGCTGGAAGCACTACCCAATGCAATGTTTCGAGTTGAATTGGACAACAAGCACCAGGTCTTGGCCCACATTTCGGGAAAAATGCGGAAGAACTTTATCCGCATTCTCCCAGGCGACAAAGTGGCAGTGGAGTTGTCTCCCTACGACCTGACGCGCGGCCGGATTGTGTTCCGATACAAGTAAGTGTATGGCCCCCGGTGCTGGGGGCGAGCGAAAGAACGAAGCTCGAAAATGGAAAGTCGAAGCAGGTTGGATGAGCACCAGATTTAGAACATCGGCTTTCGCATTTTGATCCTGGTGCCAGCTGCCTATGATTAAACGAGGGTAATTATGAAGGTGCGTTCGTCAGTCAAGAAGATATGCTCCAAGTGTAAGATTGTTCGGCGGCGCGGAGTGGTACGGGTAATCTGCGAGAATCCCAAGCACAAGCAACGGCAGGGATGATGTGTAGCGGCGCTGCGAGTCTGGATTCCTCCAGGGTGGCGCAGAAGATGGTGGAAACGGGAGGGTTGAGATGGCAAGAATTGCGGGTGTGGATTTGCCGCCCAAAAAGCGGGCGGAAATTGGCCTGACCTACATTTATGGTATCGGCCGGACCCGGTCACTTTCCATTCTCATGCGGTCAGGCATCGATCCCAACAAGAAGATCAAGGACCTGACGGAAGACGAGACCAGCAAAATTCGCGCGATCCTGGAAGAAGAGGGAGCGGTGGAAGGGGACCTGCGCAAAGAGACCGCGATGAACATCCGGCGGTTGATAGAAGTCGGCTCGTACCGCGGCATGCGGCACCGGCGCAGTCTTCCCGTCCGCGGCCAGCGCACCCACACGAACTCGCGTACGCGCAAGGGACCGCGCAAAGGCACGGTGGCAAATAAGAAACGGTCCTTGGCGAAGACGTAAAGATAAGCATTCAGCAATCAGCTTTCAGTTCACAGCTTAAACCCTGCCGGTTAGCTGGCGCCTGGAAGCAGAGAGCTGAGAACTGAGAACTGAGAGCTGAGAGCAAATATGGCGAAAGCGGCGGCAAAAGCAGGCAAGAAGAAGGTCTTCAAGAAAAAGGAAAAGCGCATTGTGCCCACCGGGATCGTGCACGTCGAGGCAACGTTCAATAACACTCACGTTGCCATTACGGATTCTGACGGCCGAGTGATTTGCTGGGCAAGCGCGGGTTCCATGGGCTTTAAGGGTTCGCGCAAGGGAACACCCTTTGCCGCGCAGCAGGCGGCGATGCGTGTGGCCAACGCGGCTCGCGACCACGGCATGCGCAGTGTCGAGGTGCGGGTGAAAGGGCCGGGGGCCGGACGCGAGTCAGCCATTCGCGCCCTGGCTACCGCCGGACTGGAAGTGCGCAACATCAAGGACGTGACGCCCATTCCGCATAACGGGTGCCGCCCACCCAAGCGCCGAAGGGTTTAGGACGATATCGGAAGTTCGCGGATCGTTCCTGAGGAGGTCAGTTTGGCAAGATATCGTGAAGCGGTTTGTCGGCTATGCCGGCGCGAAGGGGTCAAGCTGTTCCTGAAGGGACAACGGTGTCTGACGGACAAGTGCGAAATCGAAAAGCGCAACTTTGCCCCGGGACAACATGGAAAATCCCGCCGGCCCAAGGTCGTCGGATACGGGCTGCAACTGCGCGAGAAGCAGAAGCTGCGCCGTCTTTACGGCATCCTGGAAGACCAGTTTCGCAGCTACTTTGAGAAGGCAGCGCGGATGAAAGGCGTAACTGGAGAAACCTTGCTGCTGATGCTGGAACGGCGGTTGGACAATGTCGTTTACCGGCTGGGTTTGGCTTCTTCGCGTGCCGCGGCGCGGCAGTTGGTCCGCCACGGACACATTCTGGTAGCGGGCCGCAAGGTTAATATCCCTTCGTTCGCGGTTGTCCCCGGCCAGGAAATAGCCGTGAAGGAACCGAGCCGCAATCTGGCGGGGGTGCAACGCGCCCTGGATCTTTCCGGCGGCCGGAGTGTTCCACCCTGGCTCCAATTGGACCGCGAGGCCTTGAAGGCGAAGGTCATTTCATTGCCCAAACGCGAGGACGTGAATTTCCCGATTCAGGAGCAGATGATCGTCGAACTGTATTCGAAGTAACAGGGATCGGCGTGTACGAGAGGTGGCCCGCCAAGGTGGGCCGCAAGGGAGGTTTGAAAGCGATGCTTTGGAAAGGATTTCAGAAGCCGAAGCGCCTGGTAGCAAACACCGATACTTTGACAGACAAGTATGGGCAGTTTTCCGCGCAACCCTTTGAGCGTGGTTTCGGGACGACAATCGGTAATGCCCTGCGCCGTGTGCTGCTCTCCTCGATCGAGGGAGCGGCTATCACCGCGGTGCGTATCGAAGGCGTCATGCATGAATTCTCCTCAATTCCCAGCGTGGTCGAGGACGCCACGGATATCATTCTGAACTTGAAACAGATTCCGCTGAAGATGAGCGTGGAGGGTCCAAAGACGCTCCACCTGACTGTGGACAAGCCGGGCGAAGTGACGTCACGGATGCTTCAGGAAGATGCGGACGTGGATGTTCTTGATAAGGACGTGTACATCGCCACCGTCAGCGAAGGTGGCAGCCTGCATATCGAAATGCGGGTAAAGATCGGCCGGGGTTACACTTCGGCGGAGAAGAACTTTGATGAGGATCTTCCGATTGGGTACATTCCCGTCGATTCCGTCCATTCGCCGCTGCGCAAAGTGAACTACACGGTGGAAGCAGCCCGGCTCGGACAAATGACGGATTACGATAAGTTGACACTGGATGTTTGGACGAATGGCGCGATCACTCCACAGGACGCTGTGGGCCTGGGCGCCAAACTCCTCAAAGACCACATGAATATCTTCATCAACTTTGAGGAGGAGCCCGAGGTTCAGGAAGTGCCGCAGGATCGTCCGGCGCCCATATACAACGAGAATCTGGACCGCTCGGTGGAAGAATTGGAGCTTTCTGTTCGCTCCTACAATTGCTTGAAGAATGCCAACATTACAACCATTCGGGAGCTCGTTCAGAAGTCCGAACAGGAGATGTTGAAGACGAAGAACTTCGGGCGAAAATCTCTGAATGAAATTAAAGAGATTCTCGCGGCCATGGGGTTGAGCCTGGGATTGAAATTTGATGAGAAAGGCAACCCGATGGTACAACCTCCTGAGCCTCCTCAGCCACAAGTTTAGGGATAGGTAATCGACCATATGCGACATCGGAACTACGGGAAAAAGCTTAGCCGGAAGACCGAGCACCGGCGCGCGCTGCTGCGGAATTTGGTGACCTCTCTGATTCAGCGGGAGCGGATTGAGACAACTGTGGCTAAGGCCAAAGCCGCGAAACCGCTGGCAGAGTGGATTATCACGCTCGCAAAGCGTGGCGGCTTGGCAGCCCGGCGCCAGGCAGCGAGCTACTTGCTCGATCCCAGCGCGGTGAAGTTCCTGTTTGATGAGCTTTCCAAACGGTACGCCACGCGGGCGGGGGGGTACACCCGTCTTGTTCACGCTGGCTGGCGGAAGGGCGACGGCGCGGATGTGGCCATTCTCGAACTGGTGGATAACGAAGTCCTCCAGCGGTTGGCCGCCAAGCGGTCCAAGAAAGTTGAGGCTCGGCGCAAAGCCGCGGAAGAAGCTAAAGCCCACGAGCCGCCTCCACCCGAGGAAGAGGGCGACGACAAGAAATAGGCCCCGGAAGGGTGGCCAGATTACAAGCTTGATTTTGACGATCCCGACCCGAAGAATTCCACTTCGGGCCGGGATTCTCGTTTCATAGGGAATTAATCCAGCGAATAGTTCGGCGCTTCCTTGGTAATGATGACATCGTGAACGTGGCTTTCGCGCAAGCCTGCCGAGGTGATACGCACAAAGCGGCCGCGCTGTTGCAGTTCTTCGATGTTGGCGCAGCCGCAATACCCCATGCCGGAGCGCAGGCCGCCCACCAGTTGCCCCACGAGGTCCTCCAGCAGGCCTTTGTATGGCACGCGGCCCTCGATGCCCTCCGGAACCAGCTTGGAAACTTCCCCTCGCGCCACTTCCCGTTCCTGGGAGTACCGGTCGCCGGAGCCCGCGGTCATGGCGGCAATCGACCCCATGCCGCGATAGGATTTGAAGCTGCGACCCTGGTAGAGAATGGTCTCGCCCGGGCTCTCTTCCGTTCCAGCAAAAAGGCTGCCGAGCATCACCGAACTCGCCCCGGCGGCGATGGCCTTGGAAACGTCCCCGGAGAACTTGATGCCGCCATCGGCGATGATGGGTACGCCGGCTTGGGCGGAGGCGCGAGCGCATTCGGCGACGGCGGTGATTTGCGGGACGCCGGCGCCCGTCACCACGCGCGTGGTGCAAATGGAGCCGGGGCCGATTCCCACTTTCACGCCGTCCACGCCGAGTTGCAGCAGGTCGCACGCGCCCGCGAACGTGGCCACGTTGCCGGCCACCAGGTCGATGTTGGGGAATTGGTCCTTGAGCTTCTTGACCGCATCGAGCACACGGGTGGAATGGCCGTGCGCCGTGTCCACCACCAGCAGGTCCACCTTGGCCTTGACCAGCTCCGCCGCGCGCTCCAGGTAGTCGCCCGTGGCCCCCAGGGCGGCGCCCACGCGCAAGCGCCCTTGCCCGTCCTTGCAGGCATTCGGATACTTGATCTTCTTCTGAATATCCTTTACGGTAATAAGCCCCCGAAGATTATAGGCGTCATCTACGACGAGAAGTTTTTCCACGCGGTGCTTGTGGAGCATGCCCTCGGCTTCTTCCAGAGTCGTTCCCACGGCGACGGTGATCAGGTTGTCCTTAGTCATCACCTCTTCCACGAGCAGGTCGACGCGCTCCTCGAAACGCAGGTCGCGGTTGGTCAGGATGCCCACCAGCTTGCCCGCTTGGGTGACGGGCACGCCGGAAATCTTGTACTTCTTCATGATTTCCAGCGCGTCGGCAATCCGGTTTTTGGGGCCGATGGTGACGGGGTCAACGATCATCCCGCTTTCCGAGCGCTTCACCTTATCCACTTCCAGCGCTTGCTGGGCAATCGACATGCTGCGATGAACAATGCCGATGCCGCCCTGCTGCGCCAGGGCGATCGCCAGGCGTGATTCCGTGACCGTGTCCATGGCGGCGCTGACAATGGGAATATTCAGCGTGATATGGCGTGTCACCCGCGTGCAGGTATCAACTTGCGTGGGCAAGATCGCTGATTTGTTGGGAACGAGCAAGACATCATCGAAAGTTAGCCCCTCGGGAATCGGACCGTCCAGCATAGCCCCCTCTTTCCGCACACTTCGCAAAAAGTAATACGTCATTTTAGTTCCCGGCTCCGGCGAGCGTCAAGGCGAGTCTGGGAAAGGTGCCAGGTATCAGGTGCCAGGTGCCGGGAAGATCGTCCATTTGCGATTGTTGATTTGTGACTGGTGAATTTCCATTCTTCAATTCTCGCTTCTGTGATCGTCATTAGCATTGTCTGCGATCTCGTCCAACGTGTGTTTTCAACAACATTCCGGCTTCGGTCGTAGGAAAAAAGAATTCATTTTAATCTCTTATGGGCACACGACCATCAGCCCTTTGCCCCAACCCCGGATTGATAAAGATCAGAGCCCTCGCCATGGCACGTCCGATTTCCGGACCCCCGATGGAGCATAACGAACCGCGCGAATCGCTGCATGGCGGAAGTGGGTGGGTTAGGGGCCCCTTCCGCTCTCAGTGGCCCCACGACTGGTCGTCCATCATGCGCGTCGGATGCGAGTTTCATGTGATCCCAAGCTAGTGTAGACTGCGGTCCATGCTCTTCATGGTCATCGAGAATTTCAAGCCGGGCAGCCTCGCGCGGATTGGTGAACGCTTCGAGCGCAGTGGCCGAATGCTCCCCGAAGGCGTCATCTACCACGCAAGCTGGGTGGAGTCGAGCGGGACTCGCTGCTTTCAAATCATGGGGGCCGTGAATCTGGAACTGCTGCGAAGCTGGGTGATTCATTGGGAAGACCTCACTGATTTCGAAATCGTCCGCGTGCTCGCGTCCGCGGATTTCTGGGCGAAGACAGAGGGCTAGGCGCCAGGGGCAGGGGACTGGGTGCTGGGGGTTGGGCGGCAGGGCCATTGGGACCTCCCGGAATTGTCCATTTTCGATTGACGATTGTCGATTTGTGGTCGGTCATTTGCGACTTCCGATCTTCGACTTGAAATTCCCGAATGCCGCCCTTTCCGGTCCCATTTTGAATCCGCCATTTCAAATTCGAGATCAGCATCGTGCCACCAACCCCATTGGGGCAGTGGCAAGTGACAAGTGACGAGTGGCGAGTCACACGCAAGTAGGTTAACGACTCGATCATCCGACTAGCCGTTGGCCCGATTCGTTTCGGCTCTGACACCGGGCGCGTTACACCTGAAACCTTCATAAGCTCTTTCTCTTTCATCACGATTTATGGCGTAAGGCCTGCACTTTCTGCCAAAAATCGGGGTTGTTCGTCTGACTTCTTGTCCACGCCCGCCTGTGTTTTAAGACACATAAACGGATCATCCTTCATTTTTAACATCTCTTTGTGTTGAGGGATTTCAGGAGCGAGTCTTTGAAGAAATTGGGAGATTTCCGTGGGGTCCGTAATGCGCCAGGCCATCATCCAAACGATAGGCTACCATAGTCGTCTCATTTTGTCAAGAGACAAAGTGTCCTTTTGAAAAGAAAAGCGGCAATGGTGGCCTCCCTGGCTTGCCCGAATCGAGTGGCAAAATCTCACTTCATTTGCGGCCATAGAATTCAGCCACGGCATGAAACGATTTCTTTGGTTCCCAAGGCAGATCAGGGTAGGTTGCGCCACGCCTGTCTCTTTCGTGGCTTTTCACCAGGCTGTAGCTGTTCATATCTAAGTCAAGGCCAGGATTGTCATTATAGGGAGCCGTGGGCGAAGCAAAGGTCATGATAAAAGTGCCCTCAACGCCCGCGCTGTCGAGGGTGCGGAGCTGATCGATGAGCGCGCTTGCCTGCGATTCCTCGTCGCGCACGCAGTTCCCCTTTTTCAAGCGCATTCGCGGTGGAGGCAACTGCATTCCGAATAATGACGAGCCCACCAGATTGATGAGGTATTTCACCATGACCCAGGGATTCGGCGTGCAGTCAATAAGGTCCCCTGCCAAGCCTTCGGTAGAGCTGTCGGCTCCATTATAGGTTCGGAAAGCGAACTCGGTAATGACCACGGGCTTTCCTTGGGAGAATGCGGGCTTGAGCATTTCAAGGTATTGGTCTTTAATGCGCGCAACCCAATAATGATCGACCCAAACCAAGTCAAACAATTGCCAATCCGCCGCTTCCCACACCAGCGACGCATAGGTAACTTGTCCGTGAAAGACCTCTCGGACGGCGCGGTTCGCTTGGGTGAGCCACGCATTGAGCGGCGCGTTGTGTTTTCCGGCCTTCAGGATTTCCCTGGACGACGGGCTGCCCATTCGTTCGATAACGTTCCTGCCCGGAACAATGCCTTGCATAAAGAGGGTGAGTTCCGAACCCACGAGAAACACGAACTGCTCCGAGTACTTTCCCCGCAGTTTATCGGCCGCAGCGGCTGCTCGCGTGATGTACGCAAGTGTTTTTCCGGCGCCCTTATCCCACATCTCGGGCGATAGCCATACTTCCAGCCCTTGCTTCAAAGCATCTTCGGCGGC
This sequence comes from Terriglobia bacterium, assembly GCA_050010335.1. Lineage (GTDB taxonomy): Bacteria > Acidobacteriota > Terriglobia > UBA7540 > UBA7540 > Bog-366. The sequence goes on along the minus strand of JBEKLF010000133.1, from coordinate 1,628 downwards.
GGTCATCAATCGCCCGATGTCGAGGCCGCAGATTCTGACGGCGTTGCAATGCAACTCGTTTTTGATGATTCCAAGTTCGCGATGGATGACCTTCGAGTTGAATACAGGACGCCAATTGCCTCCCATCACGCGTCCAACGTCATAACTGACCCCTCGGAGTTTCATCTTTGATCCTCGGCATTCACACCGAAAGCTCTGGCTACTTTCGCGATATATCGAGTCGGAAACTTTGCCCGCTCCGTTCCGGGCCGCAAATATACCATCTCTGAACGCCTAAAGTCCTATGAATGGGCTTTCTTTGTGCCCTGGTGTCTTGGTAGTTCATCTCTCTTTCCATCACCAAGTCACAAAGCCGCCAAGAAAGCTGGGGGCGGCTTTGCAACGGTCCGCCGTGCTGAGGATTTGCCGATGTGAATGAGATCGACGCCCATCGCGCTGCGGGCCTTTCCCGCCGATTTCGGCTGGTCCGCCGCCTGGATCAAGGCGGCACGGGCGCCGGATTATATAGGGCCGAACGGCGTTCGGCCCAGAGGCGAGCGCCGCTCGCCCCTGCACGCCCTTGTCGCTTAGCGGCGGGTTTATCCCGCCCTATGTCCGGCGGCGCTCAAAGGCCTGGGCCCCAATCTGCTGGATGCCCCCGACCTCCAGGTTGAAGACTATGTCATTTTAGGGTAACCTCTTGTCCCATTGGTAAGAAGCTCAATTTCTGGTGTGGATCATGCAGTGTCTCAAATGCGGCTTTCCTGTTCCTCCGCATGCCCGTTACTGCCCAGCCGACCAGACTGACGTCGGCTTCCCTAATGTTCGGGCCGCCGAGAGTCCTGAGGAGGGAAACGCGCTAGAAGGCCGATGCGCCCGCGCAACCCAAGATGCGCAAATTAGGAGCCGGCTGGTGGTACTCGAAGACTTCGGGCGCGCTGTCCTGGGCTCGAAAGCAGTGATTTGCCGGAGCCTAGTTGGCCTGGATGTCGGCACCTGGTCCCGTCTGGGCATTTAGCGCGATTCCACCATCGGAACTCGGGAGAAATAGTGGACCCGTACTAGCCATCGGGCCAAAACTTCCGAGTAGGGAACAACAACCCATGGGCGCTCTTGGTTGGAAAGGCGCTAGCGCACATCGGTATACCTACTTGACCAGTTTATGGACCACGGAAGTCAACTGATCGGCATTGAAAGGCTTCACAATCCAGCCGGTGGCGCCTGCTTTTCGCCCCGCATCCTTCTTCTCGGCCTGAGACTCCGTGGTCAGCATGAGGATGGGGACAAAAGAGCATCCCGCCAGTTTGCGGACGGCAGTAATCAGTTGAATGCCATCCACATTGGGTATGTTGATGTAGGTAATGACCATGTCGAACCTCTCCTTGCTGACTTTGTCGAGGCCATCTTTACCATCGACCGCCTCGGTCACTTCGTAACCGGCCTTTCGCAAGGTAAAACCGACCATCTGCCGAACGCTGGCTGAATCATCCACCGTTGAGATTCGTCTCATCGCTGGTCCTCGTGACGCCTACTGAATCTCGCATAATACAGTGACAATCAGGTCAAAAAGAAAGCCCGGCGTGGTCGAGGAAGGCAAACGCGAGTTGCTGGGATTGGCGAACCCGGGTCATGCCCTGGTTCACAGCGGC